>CAZITS010000124.1:0-10599 GCA_964542185.1 uncultured Pirellulaceae bacterium | reverse complement strand
CTGTGGAGGCAATCAAGTCCTCGCGAGTCAAGGATGACGCGATGAGTATGGAAGCTCCTGCGCGCAAGTCAGGCTTCAGTCGGTTTGAACAACTGCGTTATGCCTCGGAAATTCTACGCACCGAGGGGCAGGCAGTGATCCAATTGGCCGACCAGCTATCCGACGATTTCCTGGACGCCGCAGACCAGATCTCGACATGTCGTGGAAATGTCATCCTGCTGGGCATGGGTAAAGCCGGCCTGATTGGCCAGAAAATTTGCGCCACACTGGCTTCGACCGGCACACCTAGCCACTTCCTTCATCCTGCGGAGGCCGTCCATGGCGACCTCGGAAAAATTGCCCGCGGCGACCTCGTATTGGCGCTCTCATTCAGTGGCGAAACAGAAGAAGTTCTGCGACTGTTACCAACACTGCGTCGCCTCGAAGTCTGCTTGATCGCGATGACCGGGCACCCAGAAAGCCAACTCGGCCAGGCGGCAAACCTGGTACTCGACCTGGGACGCCTGCAGGAAGCCTGTCGTCTCGGCTTGGCGCCCACTACCAGTACAACAGCAATGCTCAGCATGGGTGATGCACTCGCGCTGGTGGTGAGTCGCAACCGCAATTTTTCAGCTGAGGACTTTGCCCGCTGCCATCCTGCCGGGAGTTTGGGCCGCAGGCTGGCACAAGTTGACGAACTGATGCGAAAACTCGCTGACTGTCGCGTCGCCAACGAAAGTCAAACGGTGCGTGAAATCATTGTCCAGACCAGCCAACCTGGACGCCGGACCGGCGCGATTATGCTGACCGGGCCCGCAGGCACGTTGACCGGTCTGTTCACGGACAGCGACCTGGCGCGACTACTCGAATCAGGACAAGACGAGATTCTCGATCAACCGATCCGTCGCGTAATGACTCCCGCACCACGAACCGTTTCCTCGAACAGCTCCGTAATAGATGCCGTCACGGTGCTCGCCGAACACAAGATCAGTGAACTCCCTGTCGTCGACGGCAACAACCAACCAGTCGGCATGCTCGATATTACCGACGTCGTCGGCGCGATGCCGGCACCCGATCCGCCTCCGAAGGAGGCTCCAGAAAACCCCTCGGGCGAGCACCCCGGCACGCTTCAGTTCCCTCCTGCCGTCGCACCTTCAAAGGGAAACAAATGAGCACATCCGCGTCTGCCCAGGAGGTCGTTTTCATCCTCTCTGATGTGGATGGAGTGCTAACCGACGGCGGCATAATCTACGACAACCAGGGAATCGAAACGAAACGTTTTCACACCCGCGACGGACTTGGTATCAAACTCTGGACACAAGCCGGTTTTCGTTTTGGTTTATTGACTGGTCGTGTCTCGCACATCGTCAAACTACGCGCCACCGAGCTGGGAATCGATCCGGTACGACAGGGCTTCGAAGACAAACTTCCTGCAGCCTGCGCACTTCTCGAAGAGCTCGATTTGACCGCCGCACAAGTCTGCTACATCGGAGATGACCTCCCTGATTTGCCGGTCATGCAACACGTCGGCTGGGGGGTCGCCGTCGCCGATGCTGCTCCGGAAGTCCGCGCGGCTGCGGATTACGTGACAACAACTCCTGGCGGACAGGGTGCTGTCCGCGAAGTCATCGAATTTGCCTTAAAGGCCAAACAACGCTGGGAAGAACTTCTCACCAGGTACGGGGTCGAAGCACGCTAGCACGAAAGCTCACTTCACCCCGTGAGCTTTCGACTGGAAAACACTTTCTCTGCAGCGACTGCGAGCCAGTTCCACATACCGCAACATCGAATTCCATTGAAAACCGGCATTCCGAGCAAGCCACTCTGAATGTCACCAGACCCGGCAGGAAGCTCTCTGGATGCCCCTGTTCACTTTACGTATCCCCAAGAGTATCACGAACGGTCCACTGGGCACACCAGTGCGTTTTGTGGTAGCGCTGGGATGCACTTTGGCCGCATTTGGACTCTACCAGGTGGTTCTGGTACCGGTGTTTGAACCCACGTTTGAACCCGTAGCCAAACCTTTCGATGCGGTACCGGCAGGAAATGTGCGCAAGCTCACACAGCAAAACTACGCTCGTTTTTTTCCTGTTGATGCCTGGGAACGTGACAAGCCGAAGGTGCTCCGTACACCGCACGGCAGCCTCCTTTTTCAAGACTACCGTACCGGCGCCAACGGCCGCTTGAACTTGCATCCGGTGACCATGATCGTGGAAGTAGAGTCCTCCGCCGCAGACAGCCAGGCAGAAACCGATTCCCGATGGATTGTCATGCAAGCCCCGGAAGGCGCCGAGTTGCAATTCCAACGTGCACTCTCGCTGATGTCCACCAAAGCGGGCAAGCTGCTCGGCGGGCGACTCCGCGGCGACGTCACACTCTGGAGCCCACCCTCCCAGCCGGGCGGCAACAATGACTTGTTCGTGCGCACTCAAAATCTGCGCATCACTCTGGACCGGATTTGGACTACCGCCGCAGTCGAATTCCGCTTTGGCCCCAATACTGGCACGGGCCGTGAGCTGTTGCTGGACTTCGACAATACCGGAGACGTGGAAGGTCACCTTGCACTCGGAAAATTACGCACACTGGAACTCATCCATCTCGACCAACTGCAAATTGAATTACCAGAATCCGGAACGACACCACCAGCGGCGACGAGCGTGCCACGCGACCAGCCGTCTGCGTCACAAGCAACGCACCTGCAACTGCGCTGTAAAGGACCATTGCTATTCGACTTCTTGCGGCAAACTGCGTCGCTGGAAGAGGACGTGCAGGTCACTCATTTCGCCGATTCCGGCGCAACGGACCGCTTGTTTTGCCAGCAACTGAAGGCGTACTTTGAGTCCTCACCTGTCGAGCGACGTGAGAAACAAGAACGCGTGCCTCGCCGGGGCATGGTCAAAAAACTCGTCGCGCAGGGAACACCGGTCACGCTGGAAGCGCACGCCGCTGGAGCCCGCGTTCGCTGTGAAACTCTGGCATACGACCTGACACGTCGAACCCTCCAACTCGAGGACTCCCGGTTGGTCGAACTTGAACACGACAACCATTCAGTCACCGCACCCCAGATCGAATACGAACTCGGTGAGCAACCCGGCCTGCTGGGACGTTTGCGGGCTGGCGGCGGTGGACACTTTCGAGAACACGACAAGGGACAAGTAACGTTGCAGGCGGACTGGACGGAAGAATTAAGGCTGGAACCACAGGGCACTGCACACGTGCTCTCCCTGTCTGGTGGCGCACGGCTGCAATCGTCAGCGGAGGGTTCTTTGGCTGCCAATCAAATCCATGTATGGCTGCGACAAACCTCGCCCCAGCAGACAGACAATACCTCTTCTAAAAAACCGCGCATTGAACTCGAAAAAATGTTGGCCACAGGCAGGGTCCAACTTGCTGGCCGACAGATGCTGGCCAGCGTCGAACGTCTGGAGGTCTGGTTAGACGACCTGACACCCACGACCGGCGTCAGCAAACCCACAGTAGCGGCCACTTCACCGCCAGCGCCAGCAGTCCCACAATCCACAAATCCGGCCGTACCGCCCGCGCCCAAACGAACCTTCCGACTGGCCAGCCGCACCGCGCAACTTCACTTTATACGCGACCATCGGCAAACCACCCTGGAAAATGCCAGCCTCGACGGAAATGTCGAACTTGTCGAAATCCGCGATTCCGCCAGCGCCGGCGCGCCGATCACCCTGGCTGGCAATCACCTTGAATTGACCGCCGGAGGGTCAAACAATCCAAAACTCATGCTCATCGGTTCACCCGTTTCCACTGGTGATGTACCAGCTGCTCCTGCTGAGGGGCGACCGGCACATATTGCCGCGGAAGGTGTAGCCCTCACCGGCCAGACAATCCAGTTGCACCAGGGAACCAACCAGCTGTGGGTCAACGGTGCAGGACGCATCACGGCACAACCCCAGAGCACGAACAAAACCAACGGTCCACTTGAGCTGCAATGGAGCGGACACCTGGCATTTGACGGCCAGACTGCTGCAGTACGCGGCCAGGTAGTCATCCAAGGGAAACAAATTCAAACCACCGGCAACTTCAGTGACTTTGTCGCACTCGGTGAAGATGTGCGGGTCACTCTGGCTGAAAAACTCGACTTCTCCCAACCCCAACGACAACGGAGCGTTCAATACCAGCAACTCTTCTTTGTGGGCCCCAGCGTTCTGGAGAATCACACTTTCAACAAGGCTGCGCTGCAACAATCACAGGAACGTCTGGAAGTCAGTAACTTGAGTCTGCAAGGCGCAACCGGAGCACTCAGAGCCGACGGCCCCGGTTGGCTCAGTTCGGTCCGTTACAATCGTGACCCGCTGCAACCGGAGCGGGGCGGCTCAGTCGCAACATCATCGTCTGCCGAGCTGCTCTATCTGGATGTCCGTTTTGCCAGAGAAATGACCGGCAATCTCGACTATCGCGAAATCACATTCAAACAACAAGTACAAGCCGTGTACGGTCCAGTCGCGCAGTGGGGTGACCAGGTGTCCGCAGAACAAATCGTGAGTCGTGCGCGCCCCGGCGGTGTGCTGCATAGCGACCAACTCACCGTGGCAGATGTCGCGGACAAACAATCTCCCGGAGTCGAAATGCTGGCACGTGGCAATATCCGAGTTGAAGGGCAAGAGAAAAGCGGCTTTTTTACCGCCACTGGACACGCGTTGAAATACGCTCATCACAAAGACCTGTTGATTCTGGAGGGAACTGGTCGCACATTCGCTGTACTCACGCGACAGCAACGTATTGGAGCAGAGCCACAGACGACGCGATTAGAACGGATTGTCTATCAGCCACGAACAAATCTGCTGAATCTGGAAGGTGTTCAATCGGTCGAACTCAATAGTGCCCTGCCCGCCGGTCGACAAGCGCCTCCCCCGGGGTCTGCGCTCGGACCTGCGGCACCGCTCGCTCCACCTGGCTTGCAAACTCCGGCCCGCATATTACAGCGTTAGGCCGATTAGCCGCCTGCCCTGGCACCGAAAGCGGGTGTTCCCGGACGACCTGAACTTCACGCCAGCGTGGGCGCGTTACAATGCCCCAGTGGGTCTCGGCTGTAGACGCACACCGCTTGCCTGACTTACTCCCAGCGCATTCCCAATCAGCAATCGCATGAAACGATCTATCCAGGACCTTGTCATTGGCGGTGGTGTGCTAGGGGTCAATTGCGCATTGGCCCTGGCGGATGCCGGCCGCTCAGTAACGCTTGTGGAACAGAACACGGTTTGCAGTGGCTGCTCGCACGGTAATGCCGGCTGGGTGACCCCCTGCCATTCGCTTCCTATTCCAGGTCCAGGACTGGTTTATCAGACGTTAAAGTGGATGCTCCAGGGCGACTCACCGCTCTACATCAAACCGACACTCCGCCCAGCTATGTGGAGTTGGTTGTGGCGCTTCTATCGGCACTGCAATGAGCCCGCCCAGCTACGTGGCTTGCAGGCGATGGCAGAGTTGAACCGCCACGTCTTGCCGTTGACCAGGGAACTTGTCCAGCGGCACCAAATCGATTGCCAGTTTGAACAACGGGGTATCACTTATGCGTTCCGCACGGAAAGCGGACTCCAAAAGGGAATCCGTGAGTGCGAACGCCTGAACGACCACGGCATCCCGGGTGAGGTACTTTCCGCGGCCGAATTACGGGCGCGTGAACCCGAGCTGTCGGACACCATGTGTGGCGGCGTTTTCTACCCGGGCGAAGCGGACTGTGTCCCGGATCAGTTTGTCAAGCAACTGGCAAACCGTTTGCCGGACCAAGACGTACAAATACTGGACCAGACCACGGTCAACGGCTACACGGTACAAGGAACCAGGGTCACTGAAGTCGCCACCTCCAGCGGGGTTCTACACCCAGAGAACGTTGTGTTCGCCGCCGGCGCCTGGACACTGATTCAGGGCCGCAAGCTGGGCCTGCGGCTGCCGGTCGAACCAGCCAAGGGCTATAGCGTCACATTGAAGCGACAACCGGGGACACCACAACATCCACTCAACCTGGCGGAGGCAAAAGTAGGCGTCACTCCCTGGCGAGATACGATCCGCCTGGCTGGCACGATGGAACTGGCGGGGCTGCAGCTACAGATCAATCAACGGCGCGTGGCGGCCATTGTCAGAGCGGCCAAACAATACTTACCACAATTTGACGCAGCGGAACCGCTGGAAACCTGGACTGGCATGAGACCGTTGAGTAGCGATGGCCTGCCGATCATCGGTCGGTCGAAACGATTCGACAACCTCCTGATAGCAACCGGCCACGGCATGCTCGGCCTGACCCAATCTGTAGTGAGTGCCCGGATCATTGCACAACTAGTGCTTGGTGGGGATCCAGGATTGGATGTCACACCCTTCGCACCGGAACGTCGCTAGGCCCCGCAGCCCTGGATATCACGACAGATCCAAAGCCCCTCTTCGCCGCGGTCAATCTGGCAATAAATCCAGTAAATCTGGCTGCGGTCTGTCTCCCGTGGTTTCCAAGGCAATCTCCCCCACGGCACGACGCAACCCGTCTGCAACGCGGAGCAGTGTCCGAGCACGACTCAATTCAGCATCCGTCATGGCGCGCCCGACCACCTGCATCTCGGCAATCGACGCGTCGGTGCTCTTGATCAATTCATCAATCAGCTGCTCCGCATTCACCGGGACGCCCTCAGCCGCCTCACCCGAGCTCTTCTTCGCAGCGGTCGGAGCAAGTGCTTGCAACGATGCTTCCAAGTACTGGATCGCCTGCTCCAGGTCTTGGACGCGCGTCTGTTCCTCCGGAGAAAGCGCGCGCCCCACAACCTGAAGCTTGCCACTTTCACTGCGCAACGCGCGCACCGCCTGGCGTATCTTCTGAGACATCGCAACATCCGCCGGACCGCCAGGCTTGTCGACTACAACTTCGTCTGGGCGCTCGTCCGTCGCTGAGCCTTCCTGGCTGGGATGCTCTCCGGCAAGTTTCTCCGCCTGACGCGAATCGCCCGGCGGCGTTGTATCTGCTTCCGAATCGCCACCCGAGAGGGTGTCGCTGGACTCGGCCGCCGAATTCAACTCGACAGATTGCGTGGTGGCGGGCGGAGTGCTTGACGGCTGCGTACGTGCGGCAGCAGGTTGCGCCAGCGCCGGTACTTTGGGGGACGCAGGACGCTGTGGCGCCGTGGCAACATTCCCATCGGAACAACCACTTCCCACCACCGCAGAAACTACCAGGCCTGCCACCCGGTAGAACGCCCATTTTGTCCATAGCGTATGGTCGGCGTGCTTGATGAATGCCTTGGCTGCCATAATTTACCCTCCCAGATCAGCTATCCCACATGCAGTCTAGCTGGAGCGGCGTCCCAGCGGCAAGTTGCTTTAGACTCCCTGCCGCGTCGCTGGCAGCACCCCCTGCAGACCGGCCACACTCATCCGCGCTTGTCACCGGACGAATCGGATACGGTATGGACCGACACTTGTGCCGGAGAATAGCTGCGGGTGTCCCACGTCTCTGGCAGCGGCAGTGCATGGGTCGCAAAATTGAGATCCGACTCAACGATCAAAAGACTTCCCGCGGGAGCCAGCCGTTGACACTGTGACAACAGCTGTTCCAGCTCTTCCCAACGATCGTGATAGAAGGCATACGGAGGACAACAAAACACGACCCACGCCAGGGCCGTGGCCTGAGGAATGATGGTCTTGTCGGTGACTGGAAAAGTACGCCCCCACACGAATACATCGCCGCGTACCACCGTACAGCGACTTTCGACTCCTAAAGCGCTCGCATTCGCATCGAGGAACTTGGCGGTCGGAAAATGACGTTCAATCATAGTTGCACAACGGGCACCTCGGCTGAGCGCCTCGAGGGCCAAAGCACCGGTACCCGCGAACAAATCAACAGCGTGTTTACCTCGTACCGCTGGCCCCACTAAATTAAACACGGCTTCCCGCAGACGTTCTTTCATTGGCCGAGTACGCGGGTCTCCGGTGTAGCCGATCTTGCGACCACGAAACTCGCCGCCAATGATGCGCAGTGTCGTGGCGGAAGAGGAGCGTGGCTGCCCACCACTCGGAGCACGTCGCCGTGGCGTAGAACGCGTCATTTCCAAAGACCTCTTCAGACTGCTCAAGCAGTCCTATCCTTGCCCATTCGTCATTCTCAATAAACCACGGGATCACACGGCGCGCTGGCAAGCATGTCCCGGGACAACCAGAAAGTGTTCCTGCTAACGACCGCCGCGACGTGCCCCTTGTAGCAAGCCACCCAGCCGCTGGTGGACGCCTCTCGTAGCACGCACCACCAGGGCGTGCACTGGAGCATAGTAGACAATCGTTCCGGGGCCTCCGTTGCGATCCCAGAATTCCGGCATAATCGTCCGCTGGATCAATTCGATGAGTTGCTGGGCGTCGTTTACCGCCGCTCCGCCGGCGCCGTCCAGCGCGGGCGAAGTGGAGACAGACGATGCCCCTGACAACCCTTGTGCAAGAGTGACGAGTTGCGCTGGTCCCCCCAGTGTCGCGCCCATCCACTGGAGTTCCTTGGCAAATCGGTCCGTCGCCGCCAGCATGTCCGGTTCGTACGCCCAGCGAAACGCCTCTCGCTGACGACGCGACAACTGGCTCTGCAGCCGCTGTGAGACTTTTCTCAACCGCGCTGACAACTGCGCTTTGTAAGCCATCAAACGATCACTCGATTCCCACCGCGGGTGATGTACAACCTCCCGGAATAAACTGCACATTTGCTGCACCAACCGACAACTTTCCAGCTCAGTCCGCGCACGAGCCTGCGCCCGCAACAAGCCTCGCATCTCCACTCCGATGTCGTGCACGCGGCGCGGTGTAGTTAACGGCACAGGTGGGTTAACCGGTTGACCTGCGGGCT
The DNA here is from genome assembly GCA_964542185.1 of uncultured Pirellulaceae bacterium. Lineage (GTDB taxonomy): Bacteria > Planctomycetota > Planctomycetia > Pirellulales > Pirellulaceae > UBA9264. The sequence goes on along the minus strand of CAZITS010000124.1, from coordinate 1,790 downwards.
GTTGACCCGGCGTCAAGACCACCAGACTGAGTAGTACCGCAACCATGATTTCAACAATTCCTGTTCCAGATACAAATAGTACTCTGCTTGTGCCCTTGTGCTGCGCGAGGTCAACTCGCTGCAAAACATCCCAACACGAAACCAAAAACGGCCGCTTGCTGTAGATGCAAGCGACCGCTGGAAACGTCTCGTGTCCGACACAAGATGGGACTATTTTTTGGCAAGCTCGGCCTGCACTAGTTTGACAACTGCCGCATCATCCGGTTTGACCCGTGGACCAAAACGTCCGATAACGCTGCCATCGCGACCCAACACGAATTTCTCAAAATTCCAAGCGACTTTCCCAGGCCCGCCTTTGGGCTTGGCATCTGACTTGGTGAGGTGCTGGTAAAGCTTGCAAGCCGTCTTCCCGTTGACTTCCACTTTGGCAAACATGTCAAAGCTGACCTTGTACTTCGACGTGCAGAACTCCTTGATTTCCAGATTCGTGCCTGGCTCCTGATTGCCAAACTGATTACAGGGGAAACCGAGCACTACCAAACCCTGCTTACCGTACTTTTCATGCATTGCCTGCAACTGCAGGTACTGGGGGGTAAGGCCTCACTGGCTCGCCAAATTGACGATCATAACCACCTTGCCCTGATACTTTGCCAGGTCGACTACCTTGCCATCGATTGACTTCATCTTGAATTTCAGGGCGGCGGGTGTCTCCGCTTTGTCATCAGCCTGCACAGTGCTGACAGTCAAAGCCAACAGCCCGGCGCCAAGTAGCGCTAGAAACTTCACCTTTAAATTCCCTTTCCTGATGGACCACTACAACGGTCAAGAAGACGATATCATAAGTACGTTGACGACATGCTACGCCGTCCAACGGGGACGTGCAAGCCACAACCCCCGAGCAACCGCAAACCACGGATTCGGTCCACGGCCTGTGTAAGCTCGCCCGGCACTGCCCACGGACCTCCAATCGCCGCCAACGCCCAATCGCTACGCCACACCGTATTGCAGCCGATATGAAGAGGTCTTCCGCCGCCCCCGCCACCTCAGTGCGTTTCCGATTCCGCCTGGTCCCAGCATCTGAGGACGCGCCAAGCGGGCGCCGCCACAACGGTTCTGCTGACGAAAACTCGCTGCAGCTGGGCTCCGAATCCTGGGACCTTGTCGATCTGGCCGCTGTCGAACAAGACGGCGCGCGGCTACTCCTGCTGCTACAGCCTTCCCAGCAACCCCCGCTCACAATCACCATCTCAATCAGCAGAATCAACCCCTCACAGCTCAAACACCACTTGGATGTACAGCGCACTCGACTGCGTGCGGAACGCGCGCGTGCACAACTAGCTACTCCTCAGCAACGCGCCCGTTTTCGGCAGATTATCTGCCCAGCCTGTGACGTCACCGTCGACCTTACGCCCTTTCCAGAAACACCGCAGATGCTCTGCCCCTGCTGCGGAACACTAGTCACGATTCAGTCAAATCTCGTACCACCGGAAAATGAAGCTGATTTTCGCCTCTGTGAAACCTGCGGCATGTTCAGCCGCCCGCGTAATTTCAGGTCGTTCTACTTTTATTACCTGGTAGTCCACTCCGGCATTCATACCCATCGCTCCAAACGCTGTCGTGGCTGCATGCGCAGTGCCTCCTGGAAAATGCTGGCTGGCAATTCGTTCTTTCTTGTTGGCGTGCTCCCGGCGCTCATTCAATTGACGCGTGCCTACCGCAAAGAGCGGGATACCGGAGTCTATCGAGGATTAGAATCAGCGAACCAATGGGCTCGTCGCGGGAAGTTAACC
>CAZITS010000123.1:0-10680 GCA_964542185.1 uncultured Pirellulaceae bacterium | reverse complement strand
CCGAGAAAGAACCAGCACCAGCCCCCGCCGAGAAAGAACCAGCACCAGCCCCCGCTGAGAAAGAAGCCGCCGAAGAAGATAACCCGACTCCCACGAGCCCCGATGACGCGACCCCAGCAGCCGCGCAAGACGAACCCGCCACGCCTGACGCAAACACCGACGCCACGGTCGCGGCACGAAACGCGGAGGAAGAAGAACACCCCTTCCCGGAGCGGCTTCCGGCACCTGACTTCCCCAACGATGCGGAATGGCTCAATACGAACGGACCGCTACGACTGCGGGACCTGCGCGGCAAGTTTGTACTTCTCGACTTCTGGACTTACTGCTGCATCAACTGCATGCACATCCTGCCTGAACTTAAGAAACTGGAACACGCCTATCCCAACGAACTCGTTGTGATTGGCGTACATGCTGCCAAGTTTGAAACCGAGCCAAACGCCAAGAATATTGAGGAAGCCATCCTCCGTTATGAAATCGAACACCCGGTTGTGAACGATCCGAACCACCGCATCTGGAATAGTTTCGGAGCGAGATCCTGGCCCACAATCGCCGTAATCGACCCCGAGGGCGCATTCATCGGTCGTTCGGGTGGTGAATTTGTCTTTGAGCAGCTTGATGGGTTCTTCAAGCGTGCCCTGCCATACTACAAGAAACACGGTTTACTCGACCCCTCTCCGGTCCGTTTCGAGTTGGCAGCGTTACACCAGGAAAACACACCCCTGCGTTTCCCCGGGAAAGTACTGGCCGATGAGGCCGGCCAACGGCTGTTTATCACCGACAGCAATCACAACCGGCTCGTGATCACTGATCTCTCTGGAAAGTTGCTGGACACCATCGGCAGCGGTGCGATGGGACGAAAAGATGGTGGTTACCAAGAGGCCAGCTTTGACCATCCGCAAGGCGTCGCGTTGCATGGCGAAGTGCTCTACGTGGCGGACACTGAAAATCATTTGCTGCGCAAGATCGATTTGAAAGCCCGACAGGTATCGACCATCGCGGGTGTCGGATCTCAAGCCAGGGGACCGTGGCCCGGAATCGACCAGCTGGCGCCCGGACAAGGTGCTCCCGAACGCTACGTGGGAAAACCGGAAGCTACCCCAATCAACAGCCCTTGGGCGCTCTGGGTACACGAAGATGCGCTCTACATCGCCATGGCTGGCCCCCACCAAATCTGGAAAATGACACTGGATGAATCCGAGATTGGCCCGTTCGCCGGCAATGGCCGGGAAGACATCGTTGACGGGCTGCATTTACCCGAGCGACCTTACGATACAGAACGCCCCATCGAAGTCGACGGCCGCCCGGTCGCTCGACCGGTTTCGTCCTTTGCGCAACCCAGCGGGCTAGTGTCTGATGGCAAGGCGCTGTACATCGCCGACAGTGAAGGCAGCTCGATCCGAGCTATGCCGTTTGATCTGAAACAAGAAGTGCGCACGCTGGTCGGAACACCCAAACTCCCCTATGGACGCCTCTTCAAGTTTGGCGATCGCGACGGATCTGGGCTACTTCGCTTTGCCGACACCCCCGAAGACGCACAAAATCCGCTTGGCGGCCTCAACGAGGAACCTGAGATGGATGGTCCACTTCTGCAACATCCACTCGGTGTAACTTACCACGAAGAGGTGATTTATCTGACAGACACCTACAACAACAAAATCAAATCGCTGGACACCGAGTCGGCCACACTCAAGACGATTTCTGGAACCGGAGAGCCCGGACTGGCCGACACACCGGCCCAATACGATGAACCGGCAGGCATTACCTACGCCGCGGGCAAACTCTATATCGCGGACACCAACAATCACGTAATCCGCGTCCTTGAATTAGCCAATGGCAAAGTCAGCACACTGCAAATCGAAGGCCTTGAGGCACCCACTACAAACACCACGACCAAGGCGCCTGACTTCACAGCGGCCAAACAAGTGGCACTGGCATCGACAGCCCTCAAACCTGAGGACGGAAAAATTACCTTGCAAGTCGAACTCCAGCTCCCCGAGGGATGGAAAATCAACGAACAGGCTCCGCTCATTTACTACCTTAAAGCTCAAGGCGACAAGGGCCCCATCGATCGCAGTGCTCTCGGCAAGCAGCAGGTAGAGAAGCCAGCGGCGTCGTTCGCCGTCACGCTACCTGTGACAGCGAGTGGCAACGATCAAGTGTCGCTCTCGATGAACTATTATTACTGTCAGACTGGCGGTGAAGGACTTTGTCGCGTGGGTAGCGTGGTGTTTACGGTGCCGGTGCAAATTTCTGACAGTGGCAGCCAGGCAACCGCCAAACTGCCCCTGACCGTACCTGCCCCCCTGTCGCCGGAAAGCCTGCCCAACTTCAAACCCTGACCTCACCGCAGATACCGTAACAGAGCTTGTGTGCGAATGGGCTCCACGCTCTGCTTGCGACAACAGCTGTTGGGCCAGTGCCTGCCATGACCGCGACGCCAGAGCGCTCTCGCCCGCACCTGCGGTAGCACAGCTCTCGGCATGGTAGACAACAGGTTTTATCAACCGGCTCAGCTGTCAGAGGCTGCTGCATCATCGTCGTGTTCGCTGTGCGGCGGCACTTTTCGGCGACAGATCCGATAGATCCCAGAAGTCACAATCGCTCCCCCAAACGCCCCAATCAACATGCCCCCCACCATTCCAAAGGGGGCAGCGAAATCCTGCGGTGGTAATTGCGGGTTAAAAATGGCAATCATCGTACGGCCAAGCCCGGACTGCCTCCCGACTATTCCCCCCACCACAGTACCAGCGAGTGCGCCACCCAGGCTCGCGTAATCCGTGACGCCACTTTTCCAGCGCAGCGTCCGATGAATGCCAGGAACCACGACGCCCGCCACGACGCCCAACAAGCCACCGATGGCCACCAGGATTACCGGCGGGCCCAAAACCGACTTTGATCCCAAAGATCCCAGCGTGAGCCCCAGCACCGATCCCAAGACAATCCAGTTAGCCAATTCGCGTTTCATATCCAGGGCACCCATCGCTCGCAGAGCCGTGACGTACCATAAACCTGCCCGTTCAGGGAACGCAGCCAACAAGTTCACCACTATACCAGCTGCGAAAATCAGTGATGTTTCGCCTGGGCGTCCGACCCCAGTCCGAATTGGTCTGGCCGGGTTTCCGCAGAAGCGATATTCTGCGCCCCGTCCGTGTACGCTGTCCAGGGAAGGTCGTTGTGGGCAACACCCGATTTTGGCTGATTCTGGCTCTCCTGGCAGGGGGAGGCTGGTTGTTTCACCAGAACTATCAGATCGCCCGATTCGAAGGTGGTTTACAGATCATCCGTCGAACCGTTCCGGCCGACGCGTCAAACGGCGCAGATCGGCTGCCTGCCTCGGCAAGTCGCCAGACGATCCGCATCGCCTCCCTCAATGCCCACGTCCTGGGCCGGTCCAAGCTGGAAAAATCCCAGGCCATCAATGTGCTCTGCCGCCTGATTCGTCGCTATGACATCATCGCAATCCAGGACATCCGAGCGCGTACCGACGACGTCATTCCCCGGTTGATCGAGATGGTCAACCTGGACAACCGGGAATTCGATTACGTCATCGGACCGCGTGTCGGACGCGCGCCTGACCTGCAGCAGTTTGCATTCTTGTTTGATCGCAATACTGTGGAAATTGACCGCCATCAATTGTACGTCGTCAATGATCCCGATGACCTGCTGCAGTACGAGCCACTTGTCGCCTGGTTTCGTGTCCGTGGCCCACCCAGTGACGAGGCCTTCACCTTCAGTCTCGTCAACACACGCGTCGACCCCTCGCGACCACTACCCGAATTGAACAAGCTGGACGACGTCTACCGCGCAGTTCGCCGCGATGGGCGACAGGAAGACGATGTGCTCTTGCTGGGAGATTTTGGGGCCGATGACAAAAACCTCGGCGAACTCGGATCGATGGCTGATCTGTACGCAGTAATCTCACAGATTCCGTCGAACACGGAAAGAACTCAACAACTCGACAATGTGCTGTTTGAACACCGTTCCACGCGAGAGTTCACTGGCCAAGGTGGCTGTTTTGATTTTCTCCGCGAATATAATCTCTCGATGCAAGAAGCGCTGGAAGTATCAACCCATTTGCCAGTGTGGGCCGAATTCAGCATTTATGAAGGTGGCACACCCGGAAAAGTCGCTGGGAAAAACCAGCCCTTGCGTTAACGGGCCTTTGATCAAGCTGACCCGGTCAGCAAGTCACAAAACTGGCGCCAGATCCGACGGCGCTGACCGACCCGTGACAAACGCAATGATCAGGTCCTCAAGAACCTGCGATCTAACTCTTCACAGGTAAACACCAGCGCCGTTGGCCGCCCGTGCGGGCAATGGTGGGTGTCTTGGAACAGGTGGCGCTGCTGGAGTAACGCAGCGACTTCCTCGGCCGCTAATGGGTCGCCAGCCTTGACCGCCGCTTTACAGGAAATCATGTGCAGCAGTTCATCAAGCAGGTCGCGTGGTTGCGGTTGCCGTTCTCCTTCCACGAGTTCATCCGCGACCTGCCGAAGCAATTCCGCGGGATCTGGTCGGGTCACCATTGCGGGGTGTGATGACAGTAGTACCGTATCGCCCCCGAACGGTTCGATGGAAATCCCCAGGCGTGCCAGGGTCTCGCGATGCTCGAGAACTGCCGCCGCTTCAGCCGGCGAAAGGGAAACTGACTCGGGAATCAAAAGCTTCTGCACTTCCAGGCTTCCAGCCAATACCCGCTCCCGAATCTGCTCGTACAGCACCCGCTCGTGTAAGGCATGCTGGTCAATGACAACAACGCCATCTTCACTCTCCGTGATCAGGTAGCGGTTGTGTACCTGTACACCTGCCAAGGTCGCACCTGGCAAGGGCACGGCAGCCTCGGACGCAGCCGGCAGTTGTGCCGCGCTCGGCAAATCCTCTGCCGCACGTTCGGAGTCCGGCGAAGTCAACATCTGATTGCAAGTGCGATTGAGATCATCGCCAAAGGGCCGAAAAGGAGGCACAGCAGAATCGAGCGGCTGCCCACCCAATGAAGGCTCCGTTGGATGCGCAGACTTCGTCAGTTGACCGGTCGCCCAGTCCCTCAGTTCCTGCTGGTGATGTGCGGCCTTGACTGGATCGTGGGCTCCCTCTCCTTCCCCATCTGATGAAGCACGCGGTGTCAGATCGAGTGTCAGGAATTTATTACGAATGGCACTTAGAAGCTGGCGATACAAACGAGCGCCATCCTGAAATCGCACTTCCAGTTTCGTGGGATGCACGTTGACATCAACGATGTCCGGCGGCACTTCCAGTCGCAAGAACGCAATGGGAAAACGCCCCGTCAACAGCAGTCCTCGATACGCTTCTCCTAAAGCATACTGCAACGACCGGTCACGAATGTAACGCCCATTCAGCAGCAAATACTGCAGGCGATTATTGCCACGATTCACACTCGGATCAGCGACATAGCCGGCAAATCGAGTCTCCTCGTCAGAACTTTCCACCTCGATCAAACTTTCAGCCAGATCACGACCAAACAAGGCCGCAATCCGCTCGTCCCACTTCGACACCGGTGCCAGATCATGGACCACGCGTTGATTGTGCCGTAAAGAGAAGTGTCTTTCCGGATGTGCCAGCGCGATACGATTGAACGTCTCCGAAATGTGCCCCATCTCCGTCTGAGTCGTCTTCATAAACTTACGACGGACTGGTGTATTGAAGAAGAGGTTACGGATTTCCAACGTCGTACCGACGGGCCCTCCCACGGGCACCTGTTCCCTTCGTTCGCCGCCGTGCACTTCCAATTCGACACCCGAACTAGAGGTGGCAACACGACTGCGCAAACTGAGGTGGCTGATTTCAGCAATCGACGCCAGGGCTTCCCCGCGAAAACCTAGTGTGGTCACACGAAACAGATCCTCAGCGTCATAGATCTTGCTGGTGGCATGACTTTCGATCGCTAAGTGCAGCTCGTCCGCGGAAATACCACAGCCGTCATCCGCAACACGGATCAGGTCTGCCCCACCCTTCTCGACACTGATATCGATGCGTTGTGCCCCCGCATCAACAGCATTCTCCATCAATTCCTTGACGACACTGGCGGGACGCTCGATCACCTCGCCAGCAGCGATTTTATTGACGACGCCTGGCGGAAGTTTCTGAATAGTGGCCATCCGTGACTCCTGTCTTGTTTCACTCCGATTCCTGCGCGGCGTATTCGTCGAGCCGACGGTACAGTGTCCGCACCCCGATACCAAGAATACGCGCGGCTTCCTCTCGCGCCCCGTTCGTCATCTTTAACGTCTCTTCAATCGCCCAGCGTTCGACGTCTTTCAACGGACGGCCTAACAACTCGGCTGGTCCCTCGGCGGATGATTCTGCGCTATCCTTGATGTCAAGCACTTCGGGTGGCAAATCGTCCGAATCCAACACACCGTCCTGATCGAGTACGATCATGTTCTCGACGGCATTCCGCAACTGCCGCACATTACCAGGCCAATCAAAAGAAAATAATGCACGGGTCACTGCAGGTGAAATACTTTTGATGGTCTTGTGGTGACGTTTTGCGAACTGCTTACGAAAATGATCCGTTAAAGGAACAATATCCTCGCGACGTTGCCGTAAGGGAGGCAACGCAACCGTCACAACTTTAAGCCGAAAATAGAGGTCGCTGCGAAATTTACCGTCCTCGACCGCCTGTTCAAGACTGCGATTCGTCGCAGAGATAACACGTACGTTCACTTGCTTGGACTTGTTATCTCCCACAGGTGTAATCTCACGCTCTTCAAGCACTCGCAACAGCTTGATCTGCGTGGCCATCGGCATGTCCCCGACCTCGTCAAAAAACAATGTGCCTCCGTTGGCGTACTCGAAAGCGCCTACGCGGTCCGTGACTGCATCGGTAAAAGCGCCTTTCACATGACCAAACAATTCGCTTTCCACCAGATTGTCCGCCACAGCTGCCACGTTTAACGCCACCATGCGTTTTCCCTTGCGCGGACTGTTCTGATGGATCGCCTGCGCAATAAGCTCCTTTCCGGTCCCATTTTCACCGGTAATCAATACCGTTGCATCGGTTGGTGCAATACGTTTGAGCCGGTCGATCACCGACTTCATTTTGGCGCTGTTGTTGACGATGCCCTCAAAACCGAACCGTTCGTCGAGTCGCTGATTCAGCTGCAAATTATCTCGTCGCAGAGCGACCGCTTCGGCAGCTTTTCCGGCCACAGCCCGCAAACGCTTCGGAGTGATCGGTTTTTCCAGGAAGCTGAACGCTCCCTGTTGCATCGCTTCCACCGCCTTCGGAACCGAAGCGTGACCGGTGACGACAATTACCTCTGCGTCCGGCAAGGCCTCCTTGCACCGCGATAACAACTCCATCCCGTCGACATCATTCATCACCAGGTCGGTGATCACAACATCGAACATCTCCTGCGCAATATGACGTGCCCCTTCTGGCCCCGATGTGGCGAGCTGACACGAGTACCCGACTCGTTCCAGACTCTCCATCATCGCCTTTGCGTGGGCAGGGTCATTATCTACCACAAGCACACGAATCGACGCATTTATCGTTTCGGCATCGTTGCCGTTGCTGTCTGTCATAGGCACGATCATAGCGAATCGCGAAAAAACCCGGTAGATAGTCGTTTGACGTAGATCGTTCCGGAATCTGACACAATTCCCACTCCGACTTGCCCGAGGCCCCCCAAACAGCGGCCGGCCAAGGATGAGCAGGTAGCCCAGGCTGCCACGCCCATGTCGCTGTGGGACTGCGGCGTGTGTTTGCCAGACCACACCTGGCAGCCTGTCCCTTTCCGGACAAAAACACCCGCGCTATAATCTCTGCACCATGCCAATTATTGAAATCGAACAACTCGTCAAGACCTACCAGGTCTACCAGAAAAAAGAGGGGCTGCGGGCATCTTTACGCGGACTGTTCCGGCGTGAATATCGCAATGTCGAAGCGGTCCGTGGCATTGACTTGCAAGTCGAAAAAGGTGAGTTCGTCGCCTTCCTCGGCCCCAATGGTGCCGGTAAAACAACAACACTGAAACTGCTCTCTGGAGTGATCAATCCCAGCCGGGGCAAGGCTCTCGTAATGGGCCATATTCCCTGGAAACGAGAAAACTCCTACCGGCGCAGGTTCGCCCTGGTAATGGGTCAAAAAAACCAACTTTGGTGGGACCTCCCGGCACAGGAATCCTTTCGTCTGCACCAGCAAATCTACCGAATTCCTCAAGACGCATTCCAGCAAACCTTGGACGAACTTACCGGGCTCCTCGAACTGAGAGACCTGCTGAAGCAACCGGTGCGAGAGTTATCGCTCGGCGAACGTATGAAGATGGAGTTGACGGCAGCATTACTCCACTCGCCAGAAGTCCTCTTTCTTGACGAGCCGACAATCGGACTGGATGTCGTCGCCCAACACAACATCCAGCAATTCCTCCGTTATTACCAGGAAGAGCGAAACATAACGATTTTACTCACAAGTCATTACATGAAAGATGTAGGAGCACTCTGTAAACGGGTGGTCATCATCAATCGCGGGAACATTCAATACGACGGTTCACTCAGCGGCATCCTCGATCAATTCAGTGGTTACAAAATCGTTACCTTGCAATTTGCCAAGGGTGAGGTTCCGGACAACCTGGAAGCATTCGGGGAAGTGCTGGAAATTCAACCCCCACGCGTCCAATGGCAAATCCCTCGTGCTCAAGTTACCGCTACTCTGTCGGCAATCTTGTCGCGACACACGATTGAAGACATGGCCGTCGAAGAACCCCCGTTGGAAAAGGTGATTGCAGATGTGTTTGCACAAGACGACCTGGAGGCATCTCGTGAATCTCGCGCGGATCCATCAACTCAGGAGAACACATCCGCCAGCAGCACTTCCTGAAACGCACTTTGGATTTGATTTTCACACTGGACCATAAAGCAACCGTTACCGCGTTGGCGAACTCCGACACCATCCCCCGAATACACGACGCTGCAATGCTCACCCGTACGCTGACCTGGTGGACCATCCTGCGAATTTCGCTCGAAGAGCGTCTCGTCTATCGTGGCGATTTCGCATTGGGCACTCTGATGCGTTTCCTGCCGATCATTACGCAGATTTTTCTGTGGTACGCCATCTTCGAAGGGCAGCGGGTCGGATCTGGAAAAACTCTCGACCAAATCGAATTTGTCGGCTACCGGTACCAGGACTTTGTCGCCTACTACCTCCTTACCATGCTCAGCCGCGCCTTCTCCAGCATGCCTGGTTTGGCTTCAGGAATCGCCCTGCAGATTCGTGATGGTGAGATCAAGAAATTTCTTGTTCAGCCGATTGGATTGATGGAATTCCTGCTACTTACACGGGTTGCCCACAAACTCGTGTACTACGTCATCGCCGCAGGTCCCTTTGCCTTGGTTTTCTTTCTGTGCCGCGATTACTTCGTTCCCGGCTGGCCGGAGCCCGAAGTGCTGGCTTGTTTCGTGGCATCGTTGATCATGGGATTCCTGCTCGGATTCTTCCTGGAAGCATCGATTGGACTGATTGGTTTCTGGTGGCTGGAAGTCAGTTCCCTGTTGTTTGTCTACATGCTGCTGAGCTTCTTTCTCTCCGGACACATGTTTCCCCTCGACCTGCTTGGTGAACCGTGGGGCCAAATCGTGGATCTTCTACCGCTGAAATATCTCGCGTACTTTCCGTCGGCAATCTTTCTCGGCAAAGTGACCGGCCAGGAACTCGTGCGGGGACTGTGGATTGAAGCGGCCTGGTTGATATTCTTGATCGGCTTATCACGCGTACTCCTCTGGCGTGGAGTCAAACGCTACAGTGGTTTTGGAGGCTAAGCAGCAAATGCAAGCCAAATCGGTTGCCGATACCCCGTACGACTGGCTGGCGCGTTACGACGGCGGACTCTGCCCAGTTTGTTGTCGGGCGTGTATGATGAGAGTGCTTCTGGAAATCCCATGATTCTGATCATCGACAACTTCGATTCGTTTACCTACAACCTGGTCCAGCGTCTGGGTGAAATCGATCCAGATCTGGAAATCCAGGTCTTTCGCAACAACCGGATTACGCCCTCCCAGATCCTGGAGAAAAAACCCAGCCACTTGATCATTTCTCCGGGCCCCTGCACGCCGAATGAAGCAGGCGTATCCTTGGACTCGGTCGCCCAGCTGACCGGCAAACTGCCGATCCTGGGAGTCTGTCTGGGACATCAATCGGTCGCCCAATCCAATGGAGCAAACATCGTCAGGGCACCACGACTAATGCACGGGAAAACAGATCAGATTCATCACGACAATCAAGGGCTGTTCGCCGGCCTGCCCAATCCATTTGTCGCAACCCGCTACCACAGCCTGATTATTGAACCTGGCTCACTCGACGACCAATTCACCCTTTCTGCATGGTGCGAGGCCCCAGACGGTTCACGAGAAATCATGGGAATTCGACATCGCCAATATCTACTTGAAGGATGGCAATTTCATCCGGAGAGTTTCCTGACCGAATGCGGTCATGAGTTGTTGAAACGTTTCATTCAACTCGACCAGCACACGGTGCCTACCTCCTGACTGGCTCGGTAAACCAGATCATGCTCAGCGTCGAAGAAGCCAGTACCGCCATTTTACAGCGCGCCGAGATACGCGCTGCGACGCGTCGCGGTATTGTCGAGGCCTGCGGACTGGTCCTGGCTGAAGACGTCGCCAGTGACGTCGACTCTCCGCCACACGACAAAGCAATGGTCGATG
>CAZITS010000122.1:0-10727 GCA_964542185.1 uncultured Pirellulaceae bacterium | reverse complement strand
CAGGCTGGGTTCTTGCCCCCCGTCTACCAGGGATCTCGTATTCGTTCGACCGGTTCACCGATATTGAATCTGACGCCGGAAGCGGATCGCCCTGCTGTGATTGACCGGTTACAGGGTGACTTGCTAAGTCGACTGGATGAGATTCACCGCCGCCAGCGCCCCGGAATGCTGCAGCTGGACGCCCGCATTAAAAGTTATGAGTTAGCAGCACGGATGCAGTTAGAAGCAAGCGATGCGCTCGACATTGGTCAGGAGTCGCAGAGAACTTTGGAGCTGTATGGCGTAGGTAAAAAACCCACCGATTCCTACGCGCGACGTTGCTTGATGGCGCGTCGCCTCGTCGAGCGCGGCGTGCGGTTTGTGCAGCTCTACATCAACGGGCAGATTTGGGACAACCACAATGGTTTGCAGAATGGTTTGAAGACGGCTTGTGATCGCACAGATCAGCCGGTAGCTGCACTGTTGACGGATCTCAAACAGCGTGGCCTGCTGAATGAAACGCTTGTCGTGTGGGGCGGAGAGTTCGGTCGATTGCCGATTGCCCAAATACCCGAGGGAAAAGATCTCAGCAGCGCTGGACGCGATCACGGTCCGCGTGGTTTCAGCCTGTGGATGGCCGGTGGCGGGATCAAGGGGGGCGTCACCTATGGAGGGACTGACGAAATTGGATTTGCTGCGGCGGAAAATCCAGTTAGTATCGCTGATTGGCATGCGACCATCTTGCATCAACTGGGCCTCCATCACGACCATCTCTTTTTTGATCGAAACGGCTTGCATGAAAAACTGACTGACACCTACAAGCCTCGTATCGTCAAAGAAATTCTCGCATGATCTGTATGCGCATTAGAGAGGATTTGATGAAGAGGTGTTGCCGGATCGCGCCGTATTTCCGCGTTTATCCTGGACTGCTGGTGTGCCTGCCATTGTTGCTCGTCTGCTGGACAACCGTAGTCGCTTCCGCGGCAAACCCGCGGTTGCGGGTGATGACGTACAACGTCCGTTATGCCAGCGATCAGGGGCCCCACCGCTGGCAGGTGCGGCGGCCGCTTGCCCAACGCATGCTGGCCGAACAAAACCCAGATGTGATTGGGATGCAGGAAGCGCTCTACCGGCAAGTGAAGGACTTCGATCAGGATTTGCCTGACCATGCCTGGATTGGATTAGGACGAGAAGGCGGCAGTCGTAGTGAATTTATGGCGGTTTTTTACCGCCGCGAAAGATTGGATCCTGTTGCCTTTGGTCATTATTGGTTGTCCGATACTCCGAATGTAATCGGGTCGGCGACCTGGGGGCACTCGAACCGCAGAATGGTCACCTGGGTACGTTTTCTGGACCGGGTGTCCGGGCAACAGTTCTACCTTGTCAATACGCATTTCGATCATGAAGTACGCACGGCCCGCGAAAAGAGCGCGCGGCTGGTGTTCGAGCGGATCTCGAAGTGGAATTCGTCGGTACCCGTGTTGTTGCTTGGCGATTTCAATGCGCTGGCTGAGCAGAGCGAGGTTTATCAGACCCTGGTTGGGCCCCAGCGGTTGGTTGACACGTGGTTGGCAGCGAAAGAGCGTGGTCCACTGTACGATACGTTTCACGGCTATCGAGGGCTGTTGCGAACCGGCCGACGAATTGATTGGATTCTTGCGCGCGGTTCAGTCCAGGTAGAATCGAGCAGGGTTATTACGTTTCAACAGCAGGGCCAGTTTCCCAGCGATCATTTTCCAGTTGTCGCAGATGTCCAGATTGGGCCTTGAAGGCGGCATGTCTTCGTTTGGATGTCAATCAGGTTCATCTTTGTGGCACACCTTGGAACTACCTCTCCAGGATTTGAAAGCATGAGTTACGGTACAAGTCGATCAAGCCGCGTTAAGCTGACAGTGACGTTACTGTGCAGCATCTTATTCAGTGTTGTTGCGGTCCGCCTCCCGAGCGCGCAGGCAGATGGCTTGCGCGACAACAACGCCGAGGACGTGAGACGGATTCCCCGCGCGGGAATCGAAGTTGACGCGCAGACGCGTCAGGAACTGGAACGCGAATTGACAGAGTTGTCGACGATGATCGACGCGTTGCGAGAACGTGACGAACCGGTAATTTCACGCCACCTTCCTGATGTTATTATTTTTTCTCGTGCCGTACACGACGCACTTGTCCATGGGGAGTTTTTTGCGGAGGGTGATTTGGACATTGCCCGCCGGTTGCTGCAAGCAGGTCGTCAGCGTGCGGAACAACTGGCAGAGAAAAAAAACCCGTGGATGCGTCAGCGGGGATTGGTTGTACTGGGATATGTCTCGCGTATCGATCATTCGGTGCAACCTTATGGACTGGTGATTCCTCCTGCCTGGCGCCGCGCGCAGCAGGACGCTTCCCGGTTGGATATCTGGTTTCACGGTCGGGGAGAGACACTCAGCGAAGTGAAATTTCTTGGACAGCGTATGCAGCAAACGGGTGCTTACACGCCGCGCGATACGATCGTGCTCCACCCCTACGGCCGTTATTCCAACGCGTTCAAGTTTGCTGGCGAAGTCGACGTGCTTGAGGCGCTTGCCGACGTCCAGCGACGCTATCGGATCGATGAAGATCGTATCTCAGTGCGCGGCTTTTCCATGGGCGGGGCGGCTTGTTGGCAATTTGCAGTTCATTATCCGGATCGCTGGTTTGCGGCGAATCCCGGTGCTGGTTTTTCCGAGACGCCGGAATTTCTGCGGTTCTTCCAAAAAGAGACATTGACCCCAACGTGGTATGAGAAAAAGTTGTGGCATCTCTACGATTGCACGGACTGGGCCAGGAATCTTCATCACTGCCCGACCGTGGCCTACAGCGGAGAATTGGATATCCAGAAGCAGGCTGCGGACATCATGCAGCAGGCATTGCGTCAAGAACAGCTGTCCCTGGTGCATATCATCGGACCCCAGACAAAGCACGCCATTCACGCTGGTGCGAAGCGCCAAATTGAGGCGCGCTTTGATCGGTTGTCTCGTCCAGGCCGTCAACGCACGCCGCAGCGCGTGCGTTTTACAACGTACACACTGAAATACAATCGCCTGGGCTGGGTGCAGATCAATGCCTTGGGAAGACATTGGAGCCGCGCCAGTGTGGATGCTCGGATTGAGGCTGCGGGCTCGATTGTCGTACGTGTTGAAAATGTCACGGACCTGGCGTTGCGTTTCTCGCCGGGTGAGTTTCCGACTGAATTTGCCCAACGGCCTCCCACGGTCCTGTTTGAGGATGTGAATGGAGGTCAGGTCATGCGCACTACGATTGCTGGGAGTGACCTGCCTTTGGTACGTACTGATCGGTCCTGGGCCTGTCGTTTTCATCGAGAGGATGGAGCCTGGAGCAGAGGCGCCGCATCAGCTGGTGGACTACGTAAACAGCACAATTTGCAAGGGCCAATTGATGACGCGTTTATGGACTCGTTTTTGTTTGTGGAGCCGACGGGTACGGCGCGGAGCCCGCTGGTTCAACGTTGGGTAGAGGCAGAGCTCGAACACGCGGTAGTTCACTGGCGCAGGCATTTTCGAGGAGATGCCCGAGTCAAGAAAGATACTGAGGTTGGCGACCAGGAGATTGCCTCTGCGAACCTCGTGCTGTTTGGAGACCCCCAGAGTAATCAATTGCTCGCGAGGTTGAGTGGGAAGTTGCCGCTACAGTGGTCGGCGGACGGTATCCAGGTCGGCAAACGTCGGTTTGATGCGAGCCACCACGCACCCATCCTGATCTACCCGAATCCGCTCAACCCGCGGCGCTATGTTGTACTGAACAGCGGTTTCACTTTTCGTGAGTACGATTACTTGAACAATGCTCGCCAGGTACCCAAGTTGCCCGACTGGGCGATCGTTGACCTCAACACGCCAGCCAATTCGCGCTATCCGGGGAAGATCGTGGCAGCGAATTTTTTTGGGGAACATTGGGAGTTGCGGCCAGCAGATGCGCGCTAACTGAATCTCAGGGAGATGATGCTAACACCCTGTACAGAAGCGTCGTCTGTACCATAGAAGGTGGTACCAATGGTGCTCAGAGAGCCCGGCGTGCGAGGCTAAATGATTGGGCTGTCGGTCCTTGGCCACTCTGGGAAGCCAGGAACAGGGCGAGAGGGGCCACATCGTGAGGGCGTTTGATCCATTCACTGGCGATGGTGGGGTGCGGCTGATCTGGAGACCAGAGGCTCTGCGTGAGTTCCGTGTAGACAGGGCCTGGAATCAACTCGTTAACAGTAATCCGGTCCGGCCAGACTTCGCTGGCCAGGCATCGTGTGAACATCCACACCGCGGCCTTGGAAGCATTGTAGGAGCTGTTTCCGGAACGGGACTGGTGTGCCATGCCGCTACTGACGTTGATGATGGTGCCCCCGTTCTGTTTCAGCAGTGGTAGTGCGGCGCGGCTCACATAATAGGTGCCGATTAGATTGACTTCGACGACATGTACCCATTGCTGGGGATCATCTTCTCCAACGTTCGTGCGTTCTTGTCCGCCACCTGCGTTGTTGACCAGAATTTCAAGTCCCCCCAGTTGCTGGCTGACTTGTTGAATCGCTGCTTCGACTTGCTGGAATTCCGTAATGTCGCAGGTGAGCGCGATACTACGACGCCCTGCCTGGCGAATTTCTTCTGCCGTGTTGTCGATTTCTGCGGTAGTTCGTGCCAAGACCGCAACGTCGGCACCGGCTTTTGCGTAGGCGATTGCAATCGCTCGTCCGATTCCGCGGCCGGCCCCAGTTACCAGTGCGCGTTGTCCTGACAGTTGCATCAGGTGGCCCTTTCCAGGTGACTGACGGAAACCACCGGAGTCAGGTGGCAGGCAAGGATACGATCCACTTCCGCGGTACGGAGCGGCCGTCGTGGGTTGGGGAGTCGATTTGACTTGATGTCACCGTACACCGCGAAAGTTGCCGCCACTTTGGGATGTACTGCGGTCCGTTCTTTCACGTCGGGCCTGGATGAAAGAGCGTAAGTTGTCTGGGGTGACTGCGGGAAGTCGTCGGAGCCGAGGGGTGCCGGTCCCTTCATCAACAGGTGGCACCGGTTCCGGTTCCGCGGACTGCCTCCAGGGATCTTTCAGGTCAAACTCCAGTTCTGCAGGCCGATCGCCTGGCGCGTAGCGGTTCGTGTTCGTTTCAGGTCGCAACGCAGACGGATACGAAGCTTCTCCGAAATAGCAACTGAGTGGACCTGCTTGTTGGAATTGTTCTTCAATGAAACGAATTCCATGCGTTTCCAGAATCGTGCCTGTTTGGCGTTCAAGAGTTGCCAGTTCTGTGTGGTAATTAGCCAGGGAAGCGGATTCCTGGGCTATGGCATTGCCCCAGTCGCCAATCGCCGTGCGGAATTGCAGGTAGGGAAGGACAATTCCTAGTCGCGACTCTGCTTCGACTTGTTCCAGCGTGTCGGCGGCTGCTTGACGTAGTCGGCGTGAAATCTGGTACTGTTCATAGAGTTGGGCCAGATTGCGGACACTGATGGCCAGGTTGTGGGACATCGCATGAATGCCCTGCTGTAGATTTTCTCGGTCACGCAGGAGCAAGAGTTCCGTCTGGCGGATTTGGGCACGCTCACGCCGTAGCCCAAGGGGAACTGAAAAGTTGATCGAAAGCGTCCAGTCCGTGAACTGACCGGCGGCTGAGGACAGTTGTGCTCCGTTGGGCATTTCACCGGAGATTCCGTTCCAGCGATACATGGCCATGGTATCGACACGAGGTAACGCCCGGTTCTTATTGAGCAATAAACGTTGCTGGTCGGCTTCCAGAATGAGTTTAAGTTCAATCAGATCAGGACGATTTGTTTGTGCCAGTTCGAGTAGCGGTTTCCAGAGAATGTCTCTGCGCTCTGTGGTCAGTGTCGTGGTAGGTATGATCAGACGCTCATCCTGCGGCGGGAGCCCCAGGACATTTCGGAGCGCGGACTCGCGCAGCAGTAAATCGGCTTGGGCGGCGATTAATCCTGCACGGAGTGTGGCGGCAAGTGAGGTTGCCTGAGCGACATCGATCTGCTCGTTGTTGCCGACACGACGTTGAGCCTGTACATATTCCAGATACTCAGCGGCCATGTCGACTTGTTGCTGACGTGCCCAAACGGTGGTGCGTGCGGCTACCAGCGACCAGTAACCGGCGATGACGCTGCGGACCATTTCTTGGATGCGATCTTTGAATTGAAAGAAAGATCGTTCGGTATCGATGCTGGCGATGACGATCGGTACACGATTGACGTTGCGGCCGCGTCCTTGCAATAACGGCTGTGTGTAGCTCAATTCGACCGCGGACCCGGTTTGCGGGTTGAGGGGGTAGGTGCCCGGGCGGAAACGAGACGGATTGGAATTTACACCGAGATTCCACGTTCCGCCTGACACGTTCGGTTGGCTGAGCCCCAGGTTGAATCGACTGGTATCACCACGACCACCCGTGATGATTGCTTGGGTCGGGTCGGAGGGATCGAATGCAGCACCGGGCGATTCGCTGCGGTTGAAGGCTTCCGAGACTTGAAGTGTAGGATTGAATTGCGCGGTATTTTGATCGATTGTGGTGTGGGAAATCGCTGGATCATAAATGGTTGCACCGCTGCTGCTGGCGCTAAGACCATTCAGGATGCGAATCACTCGAGCGTTTTCCAACGCCATTCGAATGACTTCATTCAAGGAGATTTGCCATTGTTGTTGGGGTATCGGGGCGTCCGATACAGTCTGTGGTGCCGGTAAATCGGGAACAGAGACCTGGGCAAAGTCGCCCGGATCACGAACCTTGATTTCCCGCTTTTCTGGCTCGATCCAGGGCCAGGATTGGCAAGGCGCAACGGTCCCGCTCAGTAGCCATACAACGGCGACGATCGTACCCTTGAGCAACCATTTTCCCATACGAGAGAAAGTCGGCGAATTGCCGCGGGCCTGTCGATGAATTTCAGCGACGTTCAGGATGGTCAGTCAGGTGCATCCTGATCTGGTGCGGCATCTGACGATTCTAGCGCTTCGTCAGGTTCATCCGGAGTTGCTTCCGTGCTTTGCGGGGCAGGCGTCTTGTCCGGGTTGGGTTCTGTATTTGACGGTTCTGGCGCTTCGTCGGTTTCATCGAAGTCGTCTTCAGCATGTAACGATTCTAGTGCTTCTTCAAAATTTGTGGTGTCGGTGGCAATGTAGCCGTCACGCAGCACAATGGTTCGGTCGGCATGACGGGCGACGTTCTGGTCATGCGTTACCAGGATAATCGTGATACCACTCTCTTCGTTGAGTTGACGAAACAGCTTGATGACATCACGGCTTGTGCGAGAGTCGAGATTTCCAGTTGGCTCGTCTCCCATCAATATGGATGGATTATTGACCAGGGCGCGGGCAATGGCGACGCGTTGTTGCTGTCCACCCGACAATTGTCCCGGATGGTGATCCATGCGATCACCCAAGCCAACTCGTTCAAGCAAGTCCACGGCGCGCTGGCGACGTTCGCGGGCGGAAATTTCCTGCGAGTAGAGGAGAGGCAGTTCGACATTTTCCAGTGCCGAAGTTCGCGCCAGTAGATTGAAGTTCTGGAAGACAAAGCCGAGTTGACGATTCCGGATCCTGGCACGCGGATTGCGTCCTAAATGGGCCAGCTCTTCATTGTCCAGTAGATAACTTCCTTGAGTAGGACGGTCGAGGCATCCCAGGGTATTCATCAGAGTCGATTTGCCTGAACCGGAAGGACCTACGAGCGCGACGTATTCACCACGTTCAATCGACAGCGAGGCGTCGCACAGTGCGTTGACCTTGATTTCACCAAGGTCATAAGTCTTCCAAACGTTGTGGAGTTCAATCAGTGCCATCGGGTCAATTTGCGGCGTAGCTGAAGTGGAAGCAGGGTAAAGACGTAAAGCAAGATTGCGGTGACTTGCCTGCGATTCTTGTAGCTCAACCTCTCAGCATAATTACTATGCCGGAGTGATGGTATCGGTGATTGGCGGAGAGAACGTGCAAAGCAGACGATTCTCCGCCACCGACATCATTCATCAGGGAGCTGTTCTGAGTGACTATCTCGAAATCGATACCCGACGCCGCGGACCGTTTCAATGAGATTAGCCGAGTCGTGGAGCTTTTTCCGGAGGGCGCGGATGTGAACGTCGATGGTGCGTTCCAACACGACAGTATTTTTTCCTAGTGACGCATCGATGAGTTCAGATCGTTGAAAAACTCGGCCTGGTTGCCGCACCAGCGTATCGAGCAGGCGAAATTCAGTGCGCGTCAGCTCGAGGGGAACTTTGTTGACGGAGGCTTTGTGACGCGCCCTGTCGATAGTCAGATTTTGATGGCTGACCACATCTCCGTCTATCGCGCGCTTACTGTGACTTCGTTCCAGAACCTTGATACGTTGCAGCAGTACTTTCACGCTAAACGGTTTGGTGACGTAATCATCAGCGCCGAGGGCAAATCCAATGAGTTGGTCAGACTCTTCAGATTTAGCGGTTAGCATCAGAATGCGCGTGTGCTGGGTTGCCGCTTCAGCGCGCAGGCAGCGGCAAACTTCGTGGCCGTCCAGAACCGGTAACATCACGTCCAGAATTACGATGTCGGGCAAATCGAGTCGAGCCCGTGTCAGTCCATCTCGACCATCGTGGGAGACTGTGACTTCAAAACCATTTTGTTTCAGGTTGTAAGCCAGGACGTCTGCTAAAGAACGATCGTCTTCGACGATCAACACGCGTGTTTTGCTCATCTTTTTCTTGCCAGGCGATTAGACGCGCGAATGACTCGACCGCTCCATTGTGTTGGCGAACTTGTCGATCCAAGCTTATGGATATTTAGCGCCCTATTACTATGCGACAAATGTGAAGGTTTGATGAGTGTATTGTTAACTTGCGTTTTCGCTTGGACTTAAGCCGAGACCTGGTTGGCTGACCGGATGCGGTAAAGCCAACTCCGCTGCACGGTCGCAGATTACTCCCCGGACTTACGGATTAGGGCGTGAACAGCCGGAAAGTGTTAGCGTAGCAGCCAGTCGATTGCGGCGCGGGTTGCCTCTGTGCCGTTGTACAGTGTAAGTGCGTCTTTCGCATCGGCAGCAGCATAGCTGGCTTGAATCAACTCGGACGAAGGTCCTTCGCCGGAAAGCCACAATGCATGTGGTGCTGAGAGAGACAGGAATCCTGGCAAGTCACCATATTTGGCTCCGCCGGGAAGAAATGACGGATCTAACAGCCCAGCGACTTGACCAAACCGGAATTTCTGAGAGTCGATCGCGGCGCGCGTTACCTGATCACCCGCCTGCGCACGGGCGGCTGCAACCCAGGGACCAGCGCCATTGAGGCCGACGAGATAAACGGCCTTGGGTTGCTCTTCGTGATTGCGGACAAAGGCAATCATCGTCAACAGATCATGGACTCGTTTGGCGAATAAGGCGTGGTTATAGCCAAAGGTGTAGGCCGCGGCTTCTCGGGGGTTGGCTACTTTGCGGGCCCGAGTGTGGGGTTTGCCGTCGTTGAGGAACTCACCCTGCTGTAACAGGTCGACTCCCACAATGGACATGCCAGCGGCGAGCAAACGGTTGACGTCGTCCCGAGGATCTCCGTTGGGGCCATAGAGTGCCTGTTTTCCAGCCGGATCGGACCAGATCACGACGCGACCATCCCAATTCTTGGGATGAAAAAACGCCACAGGGAGCTCTTCCTGGTGCAGGCGATTGCGCACCCGTCCGACGATTTCGATGTAACTGCCGCGATCTGCCTTGGTTGTACGTTCGTAGGAGATGTGTTTCGCATCCGGAAGCTCGCGTCCGATGATGGTTGCCAGTGCACCTCCTACGACGTGGCGATAACCCTTCCACTCGATTGCGTTGCTTGGAGTCAACGCTGCGAGTTGATGCTGACTGTCGTCGTGCCAGGACTTCAACAGTTTTTGCTCAAATGCCTCCCCACCCTCAGGTTGCGGATGGTCAGCTTCGTTCCAGACCGTCATCTCTGCGGTAGTAAGCCGTTGGAAATCTGTTTCGACAATGGGTTCCTGGACTCCCAGCTGCAGGTGTGTGTTGAGCCAATGGTACATCGCAAGGCGGCTGGGGAGATTGTAGTTGTGGCCGAACTCAACACGTGAATGCAGGTAAATCCGCTTCCCGGCCCCTAGCATCTGATAGTGTTGTTGAAGTTGTGGGAAGCCCTTGGTTTTCATTTCAAGAGTCCAGTCGTTGGCTGCAGTGAGCGCTTGTGGACGAGGCGCTACCAGCGCCGCAAATTCGACATTGCCCGTTCCGACCCGAAGGCCACATGCGTTTTCACAGGTACATCCGCCTTGCATGGCGGTGGACACCATGACTGCCGGGACACTGACTTTGATGCGTGGGTCGATGGCAGCCAGAATGAAGCTTTGTGTACCACCACCACTGGCGCCGGTGACCGCGAGTCGTTCGGCATCAACATCGGGAAGGCTTTGCAGAAAGTCGACGGCCCGAAGTGAATTATAGGTCTGTAATCCCATCACGGATTGCAGGTGTGATTCGGCTTGGGGGCTGAAGAGACCCCACCCCGATGGTCGGTTCATGTGGGGGCGTTGAACAGCAAACCGATGTGCCAGGTCAAAGGAAATTTGCGTGCTGTCGGCGTAGCCAATCATGTCGTAGTGAAAAACGACACAACCCATCCGTGCCAGGGTGACACAGCGTGCCTGGAGGTGGCTGCGACCGCTATCAGGGAATTGTTCTTCTCCCCGCTTGATTTCCGCCAGGGCCTGCTCTGCCCCTTTGTCGTGAAAGCGACCGTTTGCCCAGTGACCATGAGGGCAGAGAACAG
>CAZITS010000121.1:0-10737 GCA_964542185.1 uncultured Pirellulaceae bacterium | reverse complement strand
GCGAATTTCGCGGGGTGCATCGGCCTTCACGTCCCACATATCCTGGTGCGGCGGACCGCCACCGAGGAAAATGTTGATGATTGCTTTATGCGAATTTTTGATCCCGGCTTTGGATTCCGCAGACAACAGTTGCGGAAGGGTGAGGCTACCCATTGTCAGCCCGCCGCCAATCGTGAGGAAATCACGACGACTCACGCGGTCACAAAAACCGTTTCGTCTACCCGTTTTTCCGAGAATGGTGAGCATATGCTTGAACCTCGCCAAAGTGAAGTTGATGTTGCAAAAGCAGCGACACACATCATCATATATGTCGACCATATTGACCAGCGCAGGTCACAAACATCCTATCAAAACTGATCGATCTGATCAAGTTTTACGATTAGGTCGTCATTGCCGGTTAAAACCGCACGAACAGGCGTTGCTAGCAGGGTGTCCGGACGATTGTCTTGCCGCGTCAATGCGACGCTGTTCCTGGTACTTCGCGGTACCGCGCTCTGAACGTGCCCCGGCTGGTTGCTGGTCCTGCTGACCCGCGGTCGTCTGTAACTGGTGCCCCTCAGCGGGGTGCGTATACTGGGCTTGGGGCCGTCGACGGACGTGGGCGGTAGCTAACACCGATCATACGCGAGGAACATGCAGGATGGCTGGCGAAAACGCTCAATCGGGAAGAATCATGGCGGGGATTCCCGAGACCAATGCGGCTTTGTTCCATCGGCTGCGGTTTTCGGTTGGCGATCCGACGGTCCTGATCGAATTGCCTGCGGGTGATGGTTTTCAGGCGACGTTGATCCTCCGTGACATTGAGATGCAACGTGCTCGTCAGCATGCCCGGGCAGATGAAATAGCCTGCCCTGCCGACTTTGCGCCAGCTGGTGGTCTGTCGGGTGACCGCGAAACGGCAACCGCACAGGCGGCTGCCGAATTCTTGCGGCGGGCAGATGTTCGCACTGTGGTCGGTGATCGCTCTTTGCCGCTGATCTATGCCGAGGCGATCCGCAAGGCGGGGATTGCGTTGGAGTGTGACAGCGAATGGGGTGTTTTGTCGCGTCGCGCCAAAGATCAACAGGAAGTTGAATGGCTTCGTAAATCCCAGGAAGTAACCGAAGGGGCTATGCAAATGGCCTGCCAGATGGTGGCTCGCGCAACGGCGGGTACTGGCGGACAACTGCTGGTTGACGACCGGCCGTTGACTTCTGAAAGGGTTCGTGCTGCTATCGATCACTGGCTTTTGGATCACGGGTTCTCCAATCCGCCATCGATTGTTGCTGGCGGCCCAGCAGGAGCGGACTGCCATGATCGAGGATCTGGAGTTTTATACACGGGCCAGCCGGTCATCATTGATATTTTTCCGCGCGACAAAACAACGCATTACTACGGTGACTGCACGAGAACAGTTGTACACGGAGAAATTTCCGACACATTGGTTGAGATGAACCAGGCGGTGGTCGCTGCCAAGGAGGCAGGAATTGCTGCGACTCGAGCTGGCGTCTCAGGTGAAGCGGTACATCTCGCCATTGCCTCGGTGATCACACAGCGTGGTTACGAAATGGGATTGCCGGACGAAGAGGCGGCCGAGTCCTACTGCGCTATGACACACGGAAGTGGGCATGGTATCGGTCTGGATGTGCATGAACCGCCATTGTTGGACTATAAGGGTCCGGAGCTCGTGACAGGCGACGCGCTCACAATTGAACCAGGATTGTATCGTCGTGATCTGGGTGGCATCCGGGTTGAAGATATGGTCGTGGTGACGGACGACGGTTGCACCAACCTGAATCGTTTGCCAGGAGACCTTGTTTGGGATTGAGGCAAGACGGATGAAAGTTACTGTACTGCGAATGCTCTGGCCTGCCGGTTACGGTGGTTGCCAGGTGTCCAATGCTCAACCAATGCGTGGTTGTGCTCCGCCCTCGTGGGCAGTCTTTCTGTTGGTCTTGGCGTGTTGTCTTGATGTGACGACTGCCCGCGCCGATGAACCACCTGAGTTCGTTCGCGATGTGTTGCCGGTTTTGCAGACGCGATGCGTAAAGTGTCACGGCCCTCAAAAACAACGCGGCGGATTGCGACTAGACAGCTGGTCGGGGCTACTGCGCGGCGGAATAACCGGTACGGTCTTGACGCCAGGCAGATCAGACACGAGTGCATTGTTTGGCCGGTTGGTGAGTGATGATGACGCAGCGCGAATGCCCTTTGACGAGAGCCCACTCTCTGCGGATCAGATAGCGCTCATTGGACGGTGGATTGACCAGGGTGCGGTCAGCACCGTGGCATTGACTGCTCCGCTGGAAACGCGACCACATTGGGCTTACGTTGCACCCGTTCGGGCGCCGCTTCCTGTACCGTCTACTCAAGGTGATGTGCGGTCCCCGGTGGACTCCTGGATACGGCACCGCTTGGATACAGAACGATTGGTTGCGGCACCCGCAGCAATGCCTGCGCGCGTGCTGCGGCGCGTGTTCCTGGATCTGACGGGATTGCCTCCTTCGATTGCGGAGGCAGACGCGTTCCGTTTGTCGCTGCATCCGGATGCCTTTGAGCGTGTTGTCGATCGCCTGTTGGCTTCACCCCGCTACGGAGAGAAGTGGGCCCGATCTTGGCTCGATCTGGCTCGCTATGCCGACAGCAACGGGTACCAGGCAGATCAGTTTCGTAGCGTCTGGCCCTATCGCGATTGGGTGATCGATGCGCTGAATGCAGATATGCCGTTTGATCAATTCACTGTCGAGCAGATTGCGGGTGATTTGTTGCCGACTCCTACCATAGAGCAGCAACTGGCGACGGGTTTTCATCGCTTGACGACGTGTAATGTAGAAGCGGGTGTCGACCCGGAAGAAAATCGAGTCAATCAGATCATCGATCGAGTCAACACCACTGCAACGGTGTGGTTGGGAAGTACGATCGCGTGTAGCCAATGTCATGATCACAAATACGATCCGTTTTCGCAGCGCGAGTACTATCAGCTCTTTGCGTATTTCAATAACACGCCTTTGGAGGTAAAGGGGGACGGAATCCAATTTGATTTTGTCGGTCCGAAATTATCTTTGCCATTGAGTACCCAGAACACGGCTCGTCGCTCCGACTATCAGGATCAACTTGAGCAATCGCAACAACGCGTCAAGATTCGCCGGCGTGAGTTGCTGGCGGAGATCCAGTCCTGGGAGACGCGGCAAATCAAAAAGCTGGCGATGCGTCCTCAATTTCATCCGCTGCAAGTCGAGTCGTTCACCTCACAAGGTGGGGCTTCCCACACGCTGCTCGCGGATGGCTCGGTATTAGTTGGCGGTACGCGGGCGCCGGTGGATGTTTACACAGTCACGGTGCGGACCGAGCTGACAGGAATTCGGGGATTCCGTCTGATCGCATTGACCGACGCTTCACTGCCAGGAAAAGGTCCGGGTCGCCATCACCCAGAACGCCCCAACTTTGTGCTGCATGAATTCGCGATTTCGGCAGCAGCCTGTCGTGACCAGGCCACCGCCAATTCGATTGTGCTCCATTCTGCCCAAGCCGATTTTTCACAGGCTAACTTCCCAGTATCCGGCGCGATCGATGGTAATCCGAAAACGGGCTGGGCGATTGCCCCGCAATTCGGAAAGTCGCACCGCGCGACGTTTTTGACTCGAGGGGTTGTTGGTGATGCACAAGGTATCTTGTTGAAATTTGTGATGGATCAGCACCACGGTGCCAGTCGTACGATAGGTCGTTTTCAGTTGTCCGCGATGACTGGGGATCCGGCGACACTTCACTTGCCCGCAGAGGTGATCACGGTTCTGTCGGCTGATCGCCAGACGCGAACGAAGATGCAGCAAGAGCAACTCGAACAATATTACTTGTCTCAGGATGCGATGCTGACGAAGCTCAAGCAACGCCGCAGTTCAATCCAGCAGCAACTCGACAAAATTCAAGCGGATTCGACGCTGGTCATGGTTGAACAGAAAACTCCTCGTCGTACGCACATCCTGCGACGCGGCAATTTCTTGGATCCCGGTGCTGAGGTGATCGCAGGAACTCCGCGCGCATTGCATCAGATGGGATCAGGATTCCCGGCCAATCGACTTGGGCTGGCACGCTGGTTAGCCAGTTCTGCAAATCCTTTGACTGCACGGGTGACGGTCAACCGCTGGTGGGCCGAGATTTTTGGACGTGGATTGGTGGAAACCAGCGAGGACTTTGGCAGCCAGGGCGAGGCTCCGACCCATCCTGAGTTGCTTGATTTATTGGCCCGCGAATTTGTGCTTGGTGGGTGGTCGACCAAGCGGATCCACCGACGGATTGTGACATCGGCGACTTACCGTCAGCAATCGCGTTTGTCTGCGGAACTATTGCAGCGTGACCCGAGGAATATCTGGCTGGCCCGCGCCCCGCGTTTTCGTTTGCCCGCAGAGCTGATTCGTGACCAGGCGTTATCCATCGCAGGGCTATTGGCGAACAACATGGGAGGTCCGGCAGTCTATCCACCTCAGCCTGATGGCATTTGGCGTCATGTAGGACGCAATGCGCCCAAGTACAACACGTCACGCGGTGCGGATCGATTTCGGCGCGGCGTGTATGTGGTGTGGCGCAGAAGTGCACCCTACCCAAGTTTTACAAGTTTTGATGCGCCGGACCGAACATCCTGTACCGTGCGTCGCAGTGTTACCAATACGCCGCTGCAGGCGCTGACATTGCTTAACGATCCAGCCTATGCTGAGATCGCTTTGGCACTCGCCAAACGGATTGTCCGTGAGGCTGCCTCGGTTCCATTGGAGAAGCAATTGGAATATGGGTTTCGCTTGTGTTTGACGCGACTGCCAGAGCCACGGGAGCTCGCTTATTTGGCGGAGTTGTTTCAAACGCAGCGACAGCGTTTCATAACGGAACCAGGTCGTGCGCGCGACTTGCTCGGTGGTCGAGACCTGAGTCCGGCAGCTACGGCTGAACTGGCTGCCTGGTTTTATGTCGCGAATGTCTTGTTGAACCTGGACGAGTTGATTACCAAGGGTTAGCGGATGGATGCGATGCAGACGATCCCGAACAGCTTAGCGCGACGTGCGTTTCTGCGACATACGAGTGCCGGTATCGGTAGTGTTGCCCTGGCCTCTTTGTTAGCTGAGACCGCGCAATCACAGCTCCTGCACCACGCGCCGCGCGCCAAACGCGTGATTTTTTTGCACATGGTCGGGGCCCCGTCGCACTTGGATCTGTTTGATTACAAGCGTCAATTGCAGCAGCTCGATGGGCAGCTGTGTCCTCCATCCTTGCTGGAAGGAGCGCGTTTTGCATTCTTGCGGGGTCACCCTCGGTTGTTAGGGACCCGCTACAGGTTTCATCGACATGGTGAATCCGGTTTGGAAATGTCAGAGCTACTGCCGCACTTGTCAGCGGTTGCCGATGAAATAGCAGTCATCAAGACCATGCGGACTGAGCATTTCAATCACGCGCCCGCACAGTTGTTCTTGCATACCGGGTTTGGGCGTTTTGGCAGACCGACGATGGGGTCGTGGGTGAATTACGGATTGGGTAGCGAAAATCGGGATCTGCCGGGTTTCGTCGTCTTGATTACGGGCCTGGTAGGAGGTGCTGGAAACAGTATGTGGGGAAGTGGTTTCTTGCCAACGATCCATCAGGGAATCGAATTCCGTAGCCAGGGAGACCCAGTGCTATTCTTGTCGAATCCTGCAGGTGTCTCACGCAGCGATCGCCACCAGGTTGTCGAGAGCATTAACCGGCTGAATGCAATTCAACTGGAAGAACTGGGCGATCCGGAAATTGAGACGCGGATACGCCAGTATGAATTGGCTTATCGAATGCAGTCTTCCGTACCAGAATTGATGGATATTTCCCGCGAACCGAAACACATCCAGGCAATGTATGGCACCCGTCCAGGTCAGGTGAGCTTTGCAAACAATTGCCTCTTGGCCCGGAGGCTGGTGGAACGCGGGGTGCGCTTTGTACAGCTTTGTGACCAGGGCTGGGATCATCACGGCAGCGTTTTTGAGAGTCTGCCTAAAAAGTGCAAACAGGTCGATCAGCCGATTGCTGCACTTATTCAGGATCTCAAGCAACGCGGTTTGTTAGACGAGACATTGGTTGTGTGGGGTACTGAATTCGGCCGCACGCCTTTATTGCAGAGTGATCGTAGCAAACCGGGGCGAGATCACCACAAGGAGGCGTATAGTGTCTGGATGGCAGGTGGCGGTATCAAGGGAGGAGCAACATTCGGTGAAACCGACCCCTTGGGTTATTTTCCTGCAGACAACCCCGTCGATGTGAATGACTGGCACGCAACGATTTTGCATTTATTGGGTGTGGATCACGAACAGCTGACCTACAAGTACCAGGGGCGGCAGTTTCGTCTTACCGATGTCAGTGGGAATGTGCTATCGCCGTTGTTGGCATAATTCGTGGACTGACGGGTTGTTTCCGCGTTCCTTGACGCGGCGTGGTTTGAGCCGGACGAATGACGGTCCTGCTCAGAGTAAATGAGCACGTGTCTTGTCGTCGAGCCGTGCTGCTGGCGTCGTGGAGAATGGGGGACCCGTTATTTTGTCCAGTCGATCTGTGGTGATTCCGGGATCACGATCATTTCCTCTTCAAATCGAAAGAAGCGTCCACGAGGCCCATCGCTGGGAAGCGACGCCAACATGACGGCTGTTGGTACTGCGTCTGCTGGCGGCCGAGTGCCGTCGGGGTTCATTGCGGTTTTCAGGTAGCCTGGACTCATTGCGTTGACGAGGATTTCATAGTCTGCAACCTCGATTGCGGTGGTCAGACTCAAAGCGTTGAGGGCAGCTTTCGAGGCGCTATAGGCCGCATAGCCTGCTGCACAACGAATCGCGGCGCCTGAGGACATGTTGACAATGCGTCCGTAGTTTTGCGACTTCATGATTGGCAATACGGATTGGGAACAGAGAAAAGGCCCGCGTGCGTTCACGCGCATGACACGATCCCAGGCGGCGGTTGGGAGCTGATCGACCTCACCGAGTTCCAACAATCCGGCGTTGTTGCACAAGATGTCGACCTTCCCAAATGTGTCCACGGTGGTGTTTACGAGCTTTTCTACATCCGTTGCATCTCCTACATCAGCGGTGACTGCGATGGCGCGCTGTCGCAGTTCGGCAATCCGCTCAACCAGTTCTCGCAAAGAGTCTTCTGAGCGTGCAGAAACTACCACATCAGCGCCCTCGCGCGCATAAGCCAACGCTACTTCCCAGCCGATTCCTCGACTGGCTCCAGTAACGATCGCGGTTTTTCCTTGAAGTTTCATAACGGTGAATTCCTCCTGCAAGATCAAGGCGAACGAAACGGGCTAATCAGTGTCGTTGATGGGCGGCTTCGTGCCCGCAACGGTTGGCCGGTGCGGCGCTGTCCTGCTGCGCGGAACTGCAAGTGGGTCGGGCACTGGCGAGGTGAGTATGGTAACAAGACGAAACGTTTTCGCCGTGTGATGCGGCAGGTCGGCGAGGCACATGGTATGTTGTCTCTGCATCAGTCGGAACATTTGTCCAACGATTGACGACCGTTTCCTGCTGCCCTTGTCTGCTGGGTGAGCATCTTGCAGCAGCGTTCTGGTTGCAAGTTGCCGGAGATGGCCATTTTGTTTTGTTATCCGGGAGTCCGTCATGCCTCAGAATCGACGTGTATTTTTTCAAGAGTCTGCAGTCGTAGCGTCAGCAGCACTCGCATCGAATCAACTTGCCGCGGCACCGCAAGCCGATTCGCCGGAAAAGGTAACGATGAAATCATTCCGTCAGAAGCTGCTGCATTGTCTGGGGGGACAGTGGCCGGACCCCTGTGCTCTCAGTGTAAGACTCCGAGAGCATCAGAAACATCAGGGGTTTCGCATCGAATCGCTTGACTACGAAGTTGAGCCTGGCGATCGCGTTCCCGCACTGCTACTGATACCTGATGGCGTATCCGCTGCGGATCCGGCGCCGGCGGTTGCGGTCTGGCATCAGCACGCCGGACAGTATCATCTGGGCAAAAGTGAACCAGCCGGATTAGCAGGCAATCCGATGCACCACACAGGTGCTGCACTTGCTCGCTGCGGATACGTGGTGCTCTGTCCTGACGCACTCTGTTTTGAAGAGCGACAGGATCCCACAAAGAAGTTGACGGCTGGCCGATTCGAACGCTATGAGTTTCTACGTTACGTGGTAGATGGCAAGTGCATGGCCTGGAAGAACATTCTCGACATGCGCAGAGCTGTTGATCTTCTTACGGAGCGACCGGAAGTGCAGGCGGAACGGATCGGTTGTTACGGTCACTCTATGGGATCAACGCACACCTGGCTGGTGGGCCCCTGGGAACCTCGTCTTCAGTGCCTGGTGGGAAACTGTTGTCTCCCTACGTACAAGGGCATTCATGAAGAACGTCTGCTGCACTGTTTTCCTAATTTTGTCCCTGGGATCTATCCATTTGGAGATACGCCGGACATCGCCGGTTTGATTGCCCCCAGGCCGCTGTTGATGAATTTTGGTGAACTGGACAGCGGCAGTCCGATTGATGAAGTTCGCGCCGGAGTGAAAACGATTGCGGCACACTATGCAGATGCCGGCTCACCAGCGCAGTTTTCCCACTACATTGAAGCGGGTAGTGGTCACGTATTATCCGATGAAATGTGGAAGCGAACACGCGACTGGTTTGATCGACACCTGCGGACTTGAGTCGCGATGCGCGGGTCAACGCGATGACGGTCCGCACTGCGCTGTGAGAACAGCGTTGCAGAGAACAGAGTTACGCAGGACAACCGTCAATAGGCGACGGCGTAGCCATCACGTCGTGGGTCGGCGCCAGCCACGCGGGCATTGGACACGGGATCGATCATCACGGACTGGCCACCACCAACCAGCAGTGAGTAGTCGCCGATCAGTTCCAGCGCGTGGCCCCACTCCGTTAGCTCGTTGCGCACGCCCTCTGAAACTCGGTCTTCGATTTCCATTCGTGTTTCTTCGTAGACACGGAAGCGAGGGGCTTCAATTGCCGCTTGCGGGTCCGCGGCGAATTCGACGACATTGAGGATCATTTGAACTGTTGTTTGCAGGATGCCATAACTTCCCGGCGTGGCCATTGAGAACCAGAATTGTCCGTCTCGAAAGACGTGTACCGGGGACATGCAACATGACCATCGTTTACCGGGTTCGATGAGTCCTGGTGTCGGACAGTCAGGATCGATTTCGGTCCAATACGCGAAGTTGTTCATTGCGACTCCGGTATCAGGAATAAAGACTCCGGAACCGAACCCATTACCCAGCGATTGAGTGATGCTGGCCGCATTCCCCGCTGCATCGACAGCAGTCAGATGCGTGGTCAGGCCGTCGACTTTGCCTGGGGAGACGTGCGCGTCTGTACGTTTTCCTTGCCAGCGTTCTCCTTCGCTGTAGGATGCGCGTTGTGAGTTAATTTGGTTGCGGCGTTCCGCTAAATACGATTCAGAAAGCAACCGTTCCAGTGGAAGTGGATGAAACTTGGGATCTCCTGACCACTTGATCCGATCGGCCGTAGCGAGTTTGATTGCTTCACTTAACAGGTGGATGTACGGGGCCGAGTTGTGACCCATTGCCTGCAGGTCATATGGTTCCAGTAACTTCAGGGTTTGCAGAATCTGGAATCCTTCGCAATTGGGCGGGCAGGTCTTGATCTCCAGATTGCGATAAGAAATGGAGATTGGTTCTTGCCACTCGAGTTTTGGGTCTTGCAGATCCTCAATTGTCAGCAGGCCGCCTTCCGACTGGATGTAGTCAGCCATCTTCTGGCCGAGAGATCCCCCATGAAACCATTCGGCTCCGTGCGCGGCAAGATCGCGCAATGTCTCCGCCAAAGCGGGCTGACGGAGTACGCTGCCGATACGTGGTTCTACCTGTCCGTAAATGGCGCGTCCCGCTTCGTTCAAACGCGGTAATGTTGCTTCGATCATCCGCGCGTTGACCGGATGCAGCGGAAACCCACGCTCGGCGAGTTCGATGGCACGGGAAAACACCTGATCAGCGGGTTGCGTGCCGTGTGCTTGAAGCGCTTCCAGCCAGCCACCTAGATTGCACGGTACAACACAGGACTTGGGGCCGATGTCCTGGTCTGCTGCAGTCAATTGATCGGCCGTGGCCGCCCGGGGTGCGTAGGCAGACAAATTGAGGACGCGTGTATCACCATCTGCCGGGTGAAAAAGCAGGAAGCCAACACCGCCAACGCCGCTCATGTAGGGCTCTACGACATTCAAGGCGGCCGCCGTTGCAACAATAGCGTCGATCGCGTTTCCACCTGTACGCAAGGTCTCCAGTCCTGCCTGGCTGGCGAGCGGGTGCGCGGAGGCCACTGCACCGTTCAGGCCGCCGACAGACGGGCGCGTGCGACTTAAAGTGCTCATGCAAGGAGACCTTATCGAGAATGCAAAGTGTGGGACCAACGGGCATGCAGAAAGGGGAGCCGAGATCCACCGTCGCGTGATTGGCTTCCACATTACCTGATTTAGCAACCAGCGTCTGCCCGTTGCCAACCTGGACTGGGGTAAAGTGGTGCCGAAGAAGATGCATTCTGGGACGCAGAATCGTCGGTTGCCGTGACCCTCGAGCGGCCTGAAATGAGGTTTCAGGGATTCGTTTCAGGCCTGGTAGCCGCCGGTCTGGCCATGCACAGGTAGGTGCAGATGATCGAACCGGCAAGTTTTGGCCATTTCGTGGCGGTCGTCCTGCTTGAGCTTGTGATGCGGATGCGACATGATAAGTCACAGTCAGCATTGTCCAGATCACGTAGTGCCTGCCT
>CAZITS010000120.1:0-10740 GCA_964542185.1 uncultured Pirellulaceae bacterium | reverse complement strand
CCCCAACGCAGCGAGTTGAAAATACCACCACCGGCGAAATCCCGACCGAACCCGGTAAGCACGACCCGCTTTTCGTCCGCGGTTCCATCGTCATCCCGGTCCGGGAAAAACAGGAGGTCAGGAGCCGCGGCCACGAGCACACCGTCTCGATGTGCGATCAGCCCGGTTGGAAATGGAACTTCTGCAACGAGGGTTGCTTCGTCAAATTTCCCGTCACCATCTCTGTCGCGGAGTCGTTTGATTCTCCCCATCCGTCGACGTGCTGCAGGGAAACGATATTGGTTGAATTCGGGATATTCAGCAACAAACAGACGTCCGGCTGCATCGAAGGCGATGGCAACAGGATCCTGGACCAGCGGTTCAGCCGCGACTAACTCGATCCGAAAGTCCGCATGGAGTTGAAAAGATTGCAACGCGGCAGCCGGTGCGAGTGGGCCTGCCGGGGGGGGGGCAGCTGGCGCTGCGGCCGCGAGTAGTGTCTCCAGGGCGGCGACCACGACCAGCGTAATGCTCCCGGTTGTCCGGGCCGGGTGTCGACAAGTGCCTGTTCGGAACATGGTCACATCATAGCAGAATTACAAGGGATCCGGTGTCATTGGCCAGGTCATTAAGCCCTCTGGGGATATGGAATACAGGGAACGCCCGGCCCCGAGTACCGGCCGACTGGGAGTAGGCAGTGAGGGGGACTCAATGTTTTTTCCGTTGGCTGGAACGGGGCAGACGTGGAGGGGACCGATTGCGGGTTCGCATGTCGCAAAATACACTCGAATAAGGTCACGAACGTTTGACTTTTGGGGTATTGGAGATTCAGCCTTCGAGATGTAGTAAGCGGGTATCTTGCGGCAATACCGATGCGGTTGCAGAAACCTTCGAAGTCTCTTTCGCTGGTCGAGTGTAATCAAGGACTTGTCGGTCTGGCGAAATTGTGGCTTCGTTTGTGTAGTCAGTCGTGTCTGGTTTCTCTTTTGTGGTTTGGTTTTGACGGATGCAGTACCGAGGTTTGAAAATCAAGGCTCGCTATTATTTCCGACGTTGTCGGAAATACGTTTACCACAGCATCCTGCATGCAGATGATCCACCACACAAGTTGGCATTAGGTGTGGCACTGGCGATGTTTGTGATGTTCACACCGACGTTGGGCTTGCAGATGATCATCACGGTGTTCCTGGCCTGGCTGTTGCGCGCGAATAAGACAGTTGGCCTGCCGGTTGTGTGGATTTCAAATCCGGTGACATTCGTCCCGATTTTTTATCCTTGCTACGTTGTCGGATGCTGGCTGTTGAACAAGCCGCAGATCAAGAGTGATATTTGGCAGCGCCTGTCCACACCGCCACTGCAAGCAAGTTGGCTCGAGGGAGTTCAGTATTACTGGACACTTTTTCTGGATGTGGCGGCGCCGCTGTGGCTGGGGGGCTTAATCGTGGGCGCCTTCCTGGGTGTGCTCACTTACTATTTGTTGTACGTCGCTATCTGCAGATACCGTATGCGACGATGGGGCCAATTGATTCCTCCGAAACCGCGGTTTCGGCATTGACAATGATCGGCATTGGCGGGTTCTGCGACTTTTAGTTGAGGGTGCGTAGCTATCGTAGCAGCGTCGGTCTCCGCCGCCTGGCGGTCACGTCATTTCGTAACCATGGATGGGAGGGAGTGCGATTGATGGATTTCCAGCAGGTCGCTGAATGGTTACGTGAGTCACAGCGAGTAGTTGTTTTTACCGGTGCAGGAATTAGCACGGAGAGTGGCATTCCTGATTTTCGTTCGCCGGGTGGCGTGTGGGCTCGAAACAAACCGGTTTATTACGATGAGTTTCTGGCGAGCGAACAGTCGCGGCAGGAGTATTGGCGACAAAAATCCGAAGCGCATGTTGACTTTGCCGGGAGTGTCCCCAATGCAGGGCATCGTGTTCTCGCCAGCTGGGAGCAAAACGGTACCTTGCAGGGCGTGATCACGCAGAATATTGATGGCTTGCACCAGGACGCGGGAAGTCGACGGGTACTGGAACTACATGGAACTGCTCGATTTGTCGATTGTCTGTCATGTGCCCACCGGTATGAAGTTGAGCAGATGGTGGAGCGGTTTCTGGCTACTGGAACTCCACCAACGTGTAACCATTGTGGTGGCATCACCAAGCATGCAACGATTTCGTTCGGACAGCAATTGCAGCCGCAGGTCATCGACGAAGCAACACGTTTGTCACGTTCTGCAGATGTGATGTTAGCGATCGGGTCGTCGCTGGTGGTCGAGCCCGCAGCAAGTTTGCCACGTATTGCACAAGCAGCAGGGGCTCGCCTGGTGATTCTCAATCGCGACGAAACCCCCCTGGATCACCTGGCTGACCGGGTAATACGCAAGTCGATCGGTGCATCATTACAAGAAATCGACACTATTCTCGGAACCTGAGCCAATTTTCAGAATGGAAGTTGGCCCCGTGCAGGCAGAATTTGCGAGATTGTGCAACTATCACGGGCTGAGTCGGCAGCAGACGGGGCATTTACAGCTGGAAATGACTCGATTTCGCATCTCAAAAACCTGGATTGCGCTGTGGCGAGACGGACTTCAGGCGACACCCTGCAAGACCACGTTGCCCCATGAAGTGGCTGGTCACTAGAATAGTAAGTCGAGGATGTCCGATTGTGATCCAAGACGTAAGTTTTGAAGGAAAACAAAAATGCTGTCTATTGCGCGTCGGATGATGTGTGCTGCAACCATTGTCACACTGCTGGGGATGGTAGAGACGTGCGCGAGAGCTGCCGAGCCGGTCGCCGGTGAAGCGATCAGCTTTGAACTGGATATCATGCCTATTCTCACTGCCCGTGGCTGTAACGCTGGTGCCTGTCACGGAAAACAGCGGGGACAGAATGGGTTTCAACTGTCGCTGCTGGGGTTCGATGCGGAGTTCGACTTTGTGGCGCTGACGCGCGAAGGACGTGGGCGGCGGGTGTTTCCAGCCGATTCAGAGCGAAGTTTGCTGTTGCGTAAGGGGTCCGCACGGATGCCGCATGGTGGCGGCGTTCGTTTGCCCTACCGGGGTGCAGATTATGTGACGCTCCAACGGTGGATCGAGCGGGGTACACCTCGTCGGATCCCTGGCGAACCGACTTTGTCGAGTGTCACCATGGTTCCTGATCAAAAGTCATTGCGCCCGGAAGAAACGCAGCAACTCAAAGTAACTGCACATTACAGCGATGGGAGTCAACGTGACGTTACCAGTCGCACGGCGTTTCAATCGAATGAAGCGGCGGTCGTTGGTGTTACGGACAATGGGATGTTACGTGCTGGAACCCTTCCAGGCGAGGCGTCGATCATGGCCAGGTTCATGGGGCAGATTACTACTTGCAACGTGACGATTCCTTTGCCGGGTGAGGTGCCGGAAAAACTTTACGAACAACTTCCGCGCGTCAATTTTGTCGATGGCCTGGTCTGGAAAAAACTGCAACAGCTGGGAATCACCCCTTCGGATCCGTCAAGTGATTCGAAGTATATGCGACGTGTTTATCTTGACATCGCAGGAAGGTTGCCAAGCACACAAGAGGTGCGTGAATTTCTCAGCAGTACTGAAGAAAACAAACGAGCACGCCTGGTCGATCATCTACTTGAACTACCTGAGTTTGGTGACCACTGGGCGAATAAGTGGGCGGACCTGCTGCGCCCCAATCCATACCGTGTCGGAATCAAGGCCGTGTTGAACTATGATGCCTGGATTCGAGCCAGCTTTCGCCAAAACAAGCCGTATGATCAGTTTGTACGCGACTTGATTACGGCCAGGGGAAGTACCTGGCGAAACGGGGCGGCGACACTTTTTCGTGATCGGCGATCACCCGATGAATTGACTCCGCTGGTCAGTCAATTGTTCTTGGGAATACGCCTGGAGTGTGCCAAGTGCCACCACCACCCGTTCGAGAAGTGGGGCCAAACGGACTTTTTCAGTTTCGCTGCCTATTTCGCCCGCCTCGGACGGAAAGGCTCAGGACTTTCGCCGCCTATTTCAGGGGGGGAGGAAGTTATCATGACGCGTGCGAGCGGTACCGTGAGTCATCCGCTAACTGGCAAAGTCCTGCCGCCGCGTCCTCTCTACGGTACGGCGCCAGAGTTACGGGAAGGCGAGGATCCGCGTGTTGCATTAGCTCGCTGGATTACTTCAAAAGACAATGCCTATTTCTCACAAGTCGCGGTCAACCGGGTGTGGGCTGATCTAATGGGACGTGGGTTGGTCGAGCCAGTGGACGATTTGCGGGCAACAAATCCTCCTTCCAACGGCCCTCTGCTGGAGGCATTGGCTAATAGTTTTGTGCAGAGTAATTTTGATTTGAAGCAGCTCTTGCGCACGATTACCGCGTCATATGTCTATGCCTTGAGTTCACAGCCAACCGAACGGAATATCTCGGATATCCGGAATTATTCACGCCATTACCGTCAGCGTCTGCGAGCAGAAGTCCTCTTGGATACGGTGAGTGATATCAGTGGTGTTCCTGAGACATTTCCTGCGATGCCACAAGATTCGAGAGCCACTCAGATTTGGACACACCGAGTCAGTTCGTTGTTTTTGGATACGTTTGGTCGTCCTGACCCGAACCAGGATCCCCCGTGCGAGCGAACCGGAGAATCCACGGTCGCCCAGACGTTGCACCTGATGAATGCTCCAGCACTGCATTCCAAAGTTACGTCTGACGAAGGTCGCGCTGCCCAGCTGGCGAGTAGCGATCGTACATCGGATGCGATCGTCGAAGAGTTGTACTTGATGATCTATTCGCGTTTGCCGGAAGAAGCCGAAGTCGAGATCGGACGCCAGTTCTTTTCCGGGCCGGGAATCACGCGCCGTGGGGCGACCGAAGATCTCATGTGGGCTTTGATGAATACGCCGGAATTTGTGTTCAAGGATTGATGGGGATACCCAACCCGAGATAGTGGTTGTGCACCGCTTTCATCCCGAGCGGCAGCGCCAGGCACTTTGTGGTCGGAGTAATGAGTCGCCGTGTCTCAAATGGTGGCGGACATAGTGATTCTTGGAGGCGGCTTTGGTGGTTGCCTGACGGCTTTGCTTGCACGCAAGATCGGTTTGCGCGTGGTTGTCATTGATCGCGATGCCCACCCTCGTTTCACGATTGGTGAGTCTTCGACACCGATCGCAGGAGCGATCCTGCGTGATTTGGCTGCCAGGTATGAGCTTCCTCAACTAGTTGCCATTAGCGATTACGGTAGTTGGCGGAAAAGCGTTCCCGATCTGACCTGTGGTCTCAAACGTGGTTTCAGCTATTTTGGGCACCAAATTGATGATCGCTTCGTACCAGACAAGCAGCATCAAAATGAATTGCTTGTTACGGCAAGCGCCAATGATGAGCAAAGTGATACCCATTGGTTACGGGCTGATGTCGATTTCTGGATGGCAGAGCAGGCTCGGAGCCAGGGTGTTGATGTCTTGGAACGAGTCCAGTTAACGGGATTATTGAGCGCCGACCCTTGGGTTTTGCAAGGTATTCAGGACGGGCGCACTATCGAGGTGCGTGGACAGTTTCTGGTTGATGCCACGGGTGCGGCAAGCTTGTTGCCGAAGTGGTTATCTTTGCGTTCCACACTCGACTGTTTGCGGACACAGTCGTGGGCAGTGTTTTCTCATTTTCATGGCGTCCAACGTTGGCACGAATGGTTGCGTGGCCAGCACTCCGCTCTCCAGGAACATCCATTTTACTGCGACCACTCAGCGCTCCATCACTGGCTGGATGGTGCCTGGATGTGGAACCTTCGGTTTCAGGATGAACGAGTTAGTGCAGGCTTTGTGATGAACATGCGGCGGCACGCGATCGCCACTCGCCGTACGCCTCGTGACGACTGGGAATTCATGCTCGAACGTTATCCCGCAATTGGTGAAGTATTTGCGGGCGCACAGCTGGCTGAGCTTCCCGGGCGTATTATTCGAACGGGACGATTGCAACGACTTTGGGGGAAGCTGTCTGACTTGAATTGGGCGCTCTTGCCACACACGGCTGGTTTCATCGATCCTCTACACAGTACGGGTATTGCCCATACGCTTTGCGGTATTGAGCGTCTGGTCGCAGCATGGTCTGAATGCTGGGGCCAACCAAGGATGGCCGAGAAGATGGCAGACTACGATCGTGTTGTGCGCAGCGAGTTACTGCTTATTGATCAGCTGGTCTCGTGTTGTTATGAGGCGCCGGAGTTTTCGACGTTGACGGCTTGTACGATGCTCTATTTCGCCGCCGCAACGACGTATGAGCGGCAGCGTGCAGAGCACAGTGATGCATTTCAATCTGCGTTCCTGTGCGCCGATTCAGTCGCGTGGCGACAGGCCGTAGCTGCTGCCAGTGAAGGCTTGCGACAAATGGGTTCCAGCCCGACCGCGAGTGATTTGCGTCGTTTCGAGCAACGCGTTGAAGCTGCGATCCGGCCCTTTAATCAAGTCGGACTGTTCTCGACTGACATTGCGAACATGTATCGACACACCGTCGCACCTGTTGGCCGCCCTGCGTGACATAGTTGCGACAGGTCATCAAGCATACAGGACAGGGCAATTGCTGAGCTTGTGTCCCTGTTTGAGGCCACACGTTCAAGACCAGACAAAAATCTCCTCTCGGTCACTGCTGAAACCGATGAAAACGGCGACTACGATTCGCGGAAGTTCTCCGTCCAACCCGGGGACTTCGTGGATTGAACGCGTGTTAAAGAAATAGAGATCGCCAGGCTCCAGGCAAACTTCGAGGTGGTCGATCTGATTGGTCGCAGCGTATTCGTGAAATGTGCCTTCTTGAATGTGTGGATCGACTTGGGAGTCCCAGAGGCATTGGTGAATTACGGCTTGAGCCGATCTGTCGCCGCGTTGTGCATTTTGCAGGACCAATACTCCGGCAAACTGGTGCTCAAATTCGCTGACCGAGTAATTCTCGCGTTTCTCTCTCAAGCGGACCGAGTCGAAGTGAGGTTTGTAAGTGTAGCCATCGTAGTGGGCGCGAATAATTGCGGGGCAGTACTGACGGCCGTCAGGTTCATAAGCTGTTACAGCTTGCTTGCCACGTGAGAGTCGCTCAAGCGCCCCATAGATCAACTCGATGGGGTTGTCGTGTTTTTCGAAAAGTCGATTGAAGATCGCCTGACTTTCGGACGCGTGAGTGAAAAAATCATCGGGATCCGATCCGCGATATCCCAGGCTGCTGCCAATGTCGATGCGTGTCCTGCCCGTATCTTTCTTGGTATTCCAGGCATACGAGGCCTCTGTGTCCTCCCCCTTCTTGAAATATCCTTCGGGAATGGCGACGGCCCGAAATTTTTCTGGGATTTCTTCGCGGGGATCGTAGAGCAGGTCTTCCCCAATCAGGCGATCAACTAGATGCTGACATACCTCTGGTTGCCATGCCTTTCGGAGAATGATCGCGGGGATGTCTCCTGCGGCGAGTTGTTCGAGTGAAGATGCTGAATAACTCAACCCTTCGCCAATCGGCGCGTCGATGGGCTTCCAGTTGTTCATGTCTTGGTGGCTTTGCAAGCGGAGTTAGCGGGTGTCGTCGAGAGCAGAACGAATTTAGCAGGTTGCCATTCTAGATGGAGGAACGGGAGTCGTCACGAGCGGTACACTGTTGGGGGAAAGACGCGGGTTCCAGATGTGTCACGGTGGCTCGCTTGTTTGTGCGCGGACGAAAGAAGAAAGCAGGGCTTAGTCGTCCGTAGTCCCTGCTGTATGGCCTGGGGCGCGATTTGTGATTCACGAGTGGATGCTGCCACTTTAGAGTGGTGTAGCGGGTGTTTCAGGCCACAATGCGGAGCCTGTCGTACCCCTAACTCGCTTGCCCATCGTAAAACACGGCAAGTGGGTGTAGTGTGTACATTGCATTTTCTACGGTCAGAGTTAAACTTTTGCACCAAGGATCGCGGCTGGAGCGTCGCGTGATATTCTGGTCGGGTCCGGTTCTGACAAACTGGGGCTGCCGCGATTC
The DNA here is from genome assembly GCA_964542185.1 of uncultured Pirellulaceae bacterium. GTDB lineage: Bacteria > Planctomycetota > Planctomycetia > Pirellulales > Pirellulaceae > UBA9264. Next base: position 2,794 of record CAZITS010000120.1, on the reverse strand, counting down.
CAGTTGATGCGTAAAGAGTATTGCCGGTGTGTGAATCGATCGTCCCTGCCGTTTTGGGGCGGTGGTGAAACAGGAACGAGAATAACCAGGACAGAAAAGCATGGGCAAGGCCCGACAGCAGACATTTGAATATGTAGAGCCGATCGGTGCTCGAGTACTGGTCCGCAAAGATGAGCCCAAACGGGAAACCCGAGGCGGGATCGCGCTTCCTGATGATTCCGAGATTCCGACCATAACAGGGCGTATTGTTACGATCTCGGCACAAGTGGAACACGACGAGGACATGCCGCTACGTCAATACGACAAAATCCTGTTCCATCCCAAGAATGCGATCCCCGTCGATTTCGAACCGGACAATCAGTTATTCGTGGTTCCGGTAGAAGATGTTGTCGCGGTCTTTCGTAGAGAGGAACGCGCGGAGGAAGCCGATTTCTCCTCGGAGGAGTGAGCTGCAGATTGACGGAAAGCCGCTGGATCCAGACGCATCTTATCCTTCGACGACTTGCCGCATCTTTTCAAGTCCTTCACGCGCAACAGCGAGTGGATCTTGTTGCCAGAGGTCTTCACGGAACAATTCCAGCGATAGAAATCCTTCGTAGCCGGTAGCCAGCAATAGTTCCAGATAGCGGCGCAAGTCAAAGGTTCCGTCGCCCGGCATAACACGATCCGGGTCGTGTTGCTGCTCGCGTGGAGGTTCTGCCGGGACGTCGTTGAAGTGGGAAATCGCAATCTGATCCGCAGTGAGGTTTGCAATCGACTCGACGCTGCCACCCCCGCGGAATACGTGGAATGGATCGAGAATTGTCGTAGCGTCCGGCCGGCCGGAACGCTGCATCACATCGACGGCGTCTTCGATTGTATTCAGTTGGCCAACGAATCCTAGAAATTCCATCGCTGGCTGCACGCCGATCGAGTCCCCTGCTTCCAGTAATTCTCGATAGCGCGCTGCTCCCAGATCGTAGTCAGCGTCGGCGGCCGGAGGAGAGGCAATGACATATCTGGCACCTAGTGTTGCGGCATCTTGCATGCGCCGTTTGCAGGTGTCGAGAATCTGTGGGTAACTTTCTGCATCTGCGTCGAACCAGTCCGCCAGGTAGATCGTTGTGGGGATCGATAGTCCCGAGTCTACGACGTGTTTTTTCAGGTCGGTAAGTGTGCCTCCCGCTGCCACGTACTGTTCAATTTCGTCGTGCCACAGTTCGATTGCCGCGTAACCGGTGGTTGCGGCGATGCGGATTTTTTCCAGCAGTGGTGTTGGGCGTATCGTACTGGCGTTCAAGCAGTATTGGAGCCTGGTCATCAAAGCCTCGCAGTGTGATAGATAGGTAATGGTGCCTGGCGATCAAGTAAACGCTTGCTGAGAGGTTCAAGGAGGTGAAAAACCGAGTCCCAGTTCGGTCAGTTCTGAGGTGGCGACTGTTCCGTCGGACACTTCAAACATACCTCGATAACGCTGGCTCCAACCCTCGTTTCCACGGGGGCAATACTGTCGCCCGTTACCTTCGATTGCTGCGATCGTCGGCAGGCGAGCCGCGATACTTGCGGAATGCAAGAATGAACTCCCAACGCACGTGAGATCCTGTACGCAAAGAAACAAATTATGTTTTTGGGCAGCCGCACCCATCAACAATGCTTCGGTGTGTCCCTTGCACGCTTTCAAAGCGACGCCAGAGTAACCCTGCTCCCGTGCGAGTAGCAGGCTTTCGTAATCAACGAGCGATTCGTCGATGACGACGGGTTTGACACGGGCTGCCTCGTGCATTCTGTTTTCAGGGTTCGCTCGCAAGTCCCGGTGTGTCGGTTGTTCGATATATTGGACGCGAGTGAGCGCGGCGGGACATTGTTCCGCAAGGTGAGCAAGGAAGTCGAGAACGTATTGAACGTTCTCGCATTTTTCATTGAAGTCCAGTGAATAGTGCCACTCCTGGCATCCACGTCTTTGCTGTGCAGGCGCAGCGGCTGCTTCTACGCGAACCACACGATCGACATCCCAGTTGAGATTGTCACCGGAAAGTTTGATTTTCAGATGGGTCAAGCCGTCTGCCAGAATCCAGTCTCCGAGAGTTTCCGGAAGCCCGTCTTCAAGCGGTGTATCCAGCTCCGCATCAGTGAGCGGGTCGAGAGCTCCAACGAGGTGATAGAGCGGCATTTTGGTTTTCGGGGTACGCGAGGTGTAGCGGTCCAAATACTCGCCAGAAAAATCTGCGGACAGAAATGTTCCCAGGTCTTGGTTGACGAATTCCTGTCCCAGTACATCGTAGGAGTTTTTTTCTAGCGCCCTGCCGTAGGCATCGTGGATGGCAGCTTCCAGAGGGCTGGCGGCGACGAGGCAGGCTAGTTCAGGGGCCGCTTCTGCTAATTTCAGTGACTCAGCGACACTTGTTGAAATAGCCGGATAGGACTGGCTCAATTCTTGTGTAATTTCCAGAGGGTGCCCAGTTCCACGAAATGCATTGGCATTGTCCACCATGCGGTTTCCCATCTGGATCATTGCGTCGAGTGTCTGCGGTGTATCGACGACAAGACTGGGCCAGGCCCAGACATTGCCAACGGGCATTGATCCAAATCCCGTTGCTCGTTTGCCGGAACCTGTTTCGACATCGACTTGCACGTTGAAGAGCACGACATCATTAACAACACGACCCCCAAACTTGATTGGCGAGCGATAGTCAATTTGCTCATACTCGCTGCGCACTTCCATTAATCGAATATCAGTCAGTTGCGGCATCGGTGAACCTTGGATTTCTAGTAGTGGGAGACTCGGCAAAGTTCTCGACTACGGTGGATGGAAGGC
>CAZITS010000119.1:0-10748 GCA_964542185.1 uncultured Pirellulaceae bacterium | reverse complement strand
TGTAGCCTGCGTAATACATGCGATAGCCGGCCCCGGCAATCCGCACAATCTCGGGTGCGAAGGCAGTACCCTGGTCCCACTGGTCACCGGGAGCAATGCGGACACCCGCCTCCTGCTGAAACGTCAACCCGCCGTCGGTCGACAGCGCACTGATAATTCCGTGCCCACGTCGACAACAGTACAAACGCAGGACCCCTTCTGCCAGCAAGACGATACGGGGGGCCATGTAATTTTCACCCGCCGCGGCCAGCCGGTCTCCCGGTTCGGGAATCCAGCACAACCCACCATCCTCGGAAACCGCACTGCGAATCGAATTTTGCTCCGCCTGAGGTCCGGCGCAGCACTCGTAGTACATCCGCAACTCACCGCGTTGGCCCTGCACAGGAACCACCTCCGAGGAAACCACGCGAAAGTCACCGGCACCGCCGGCTTGCGGCGTCAGACGGACTCCCGGCTCAGGCTGCCAATGCAACCCGTCAACCGACGTCGCGCTGAGGATCCGTGTGCTCGCATGGTCGTAGTCGTTGGCACCCTCAGGAAACCCGGGGCGCGGCAGGATCTGACTGTAATACATCCGGTAGCTGCCGCTGGGCAAACGGAGCACCCGGGGCGCGACGGCGCCGCACAAACCGCTCCGTATTCCCCCGGTCCATTCTGCCTCGGGGAAGGGACAGGGCTGTTCATCAGGAGGCGCATCGATCGCCAAGGTAACTTCCGGCTGCCAGACGATACCGGGATCGACGGGAACCGTCTGCACAGAACCCGGCGAAGTTGCGGCGCGGGTCAAATCGATCATGTTGGTCCCTGATTACTTGGGCGGAATCCGTTTGGCACTTTCCAGGCCAATCATCCTAGCACTCCAGGTCTGGCCACTGCAGCCCGCGCCACGCTGCGACAGTCCGCCTGGCTTGGGCCGCCCCCCAGGCCACTCTGATACAATGGAATCCTGTCAAGCGATGCAACCGTATCCGCACCGCCTCCAGTCACCGATCTGTCGCTCATCAACCGGCAATTACGTTTGGCTGGTCCAGTGCAAGGAGCCCAATCGAGGTGGAACAACGACACGCTAGATTTTACGTTCGTCGAGTCCGTCCGGCGCTTACCCGCCGGTACCAGCGGATCGCAGTATGGTGTGCCCTTTTCCTGTGCGTCGGCGGCAGGTACCTGACCGTACACGCGCTCGCAGTCGACTATGTGACACAGGTCAAGCCGCTTTTGAGAGAGAGATGCTACTCTTGTCATGGGACGCTGAAACAAGAATCCGGCCTGCGTCTGGATAGTGGCACTCTGATCCGCCAAGGAGGGGAAAGCGGCCCGATCGTCCTGGCCACCGACCCCAACGGCTCCGCACTGCTGGAACGGATTTCGGCGCAAGACCCCGAACATCGCATGCCACCGATAGGCAAGCCACTCTCAGCTGAGCAAATCCAATTGATTCGCGATTGGGTCGCCGCGGGGAGCCCATCGCCCGCAGATGAAGAACCCGAAGAAGACCCCCGTCAGCACTGGGCATTTCGTTTACCTGCGCGTCCGGATTTGCCTGCCATCCCGCGTCCTGCCTGGGCCTACAATCCCATCGATCAATTGGTGTATGCCGTCTACGATCGCGAACACGTGACCCCTGCCCAGGATGCCGATCCGGCAGTCCGATTACGACGGGTCTACCTGGATCTGATTGGCTTGCCACCGGGCACCGCAGAACTGGCTGCTTTCCTGGAAGACCCGTCGCAGGACCACTATCTCCGTGTGGTCGATCGGTTGTTGGCCTCGCCACAATACGGGGAACGCTGGGGAAGGCACTGGATGGATGTCTGGAGGTACTCCGACTGGTACGGGCGCCGCAAAGAAAACGACGTTCGCAACAGCGCACCCCAAATCTGGCGTTGGCGGGACTGGATCGTCGATTCACTGAACCAGGACAAGAGCTACGCCAGGATGGTCGAAGAAATGCTGGCGGCCGATGAACTGGCGGCCACAGACGATTCGGCCTGGCCAGCCACCGGTTACCTGATTCGCAACTACTACTCGTTAAATCCCAACGAGTGGATGCGGCATTCGGTCGAATACACCGGCAAGGCGTTTCTCGGCCTGACTTTCAACTGCGCACATTGCCACGATCACAAGTACGACCCGATCACACACGAGGATTACTTCCGCATGCGGGCATTCTTCGAGCCCCTGGGAATTCGACAGGATCGGATACCCGGACAGCCCGACCCGCCTCCCTATCCTCCCTACGTCTACTCCGGTTCCCGCAAAGCGGTCCGCGTGGGAATGGTCCGGGTGTATGACGAACGGCCTGACGTGGAGACGTGGTTCTATACGGGTGGCGACGAACGCAACAAAGACAAACAGCGCGGCAGTATTGCACCAGGCGTACCCGCTTTCCTGGCCGACTTGTTTCCAGAAATCAAACCGGTCGATCTGCCGCTCTCCGGGTGGTACCCCGGAGCGCGGCCGAACATCCAGAAAACCATCCTGGAAGAACAACAACAGGCAATCGCAGCAGCCGAACAACGTGCTCTGCAGCTGACCGCCCAACCCGTCGACACGCGCGACCTGGAACAGCAAGTAACCGCAGCGCAAGACGCATTCCAGCGTGAACTGGCAGCCGCCATCCAATCGGGGCAACCCGGGGCGTTGGTCGGTAAACAATCACTCTATCTGGAGGCGGTTGAGGGCCGTCGCATTGTCCAAAACGAGTTACCCAATCTGAAAACCTTACCCGTGGGTACAGAAATTTCGTTTCAGCTTCGTATCCTCCAGGACCAGCACGTCAATTTCCAGTTAGCACGAGATACGGTGAAGGGCCTGACAGCGCTGTATGTGAGCTTTGTCGCCGGCAAGATCAACTCGTATCGGGCCGGAACCGAGTATCAAGAGTTTGTTGCTGGAAACTACAACTTCGCTGGCGGCGAAAACCACTTTAAAGTCACCCTGGTCATCGACCCGCCGCAGGACCAGGCGTTACTCTCCGTGCAATTGATGGGTTCCGACCGAGTCCTGGTCAAACCGGTGCCGATTGCCCTGAATGGCTGGAATCCCACCAGCAATCCGAATCAGCCCTTTACGTTCGACTGCCGGACGGGAACCAAAGCACTCGTCGATCAGGTCACCCTGGTCGCCGGCAAACAGAAATTTTCGTGGGGCTTTGAACAACCCCGGTTTACCGATGGAGAAGACGTCGAAGGCATCGATGGCTGGGTAATCCACCCCCAATCGATCGCTCCTGCCAGTTCGTTCGTCTCCATGATTGCCGCCTGCGAGTCGGCGCGTGAAAGCTATACCCGCCTGAAGCGCGCCGAAACGGCATTCCAAGCCGCATCTCTGGGAAGCCAGGTGGCCCAGCGAGGCGTCGCGGCCAACCGACTGAAGCTGGTCAGCCTGCAAGCAACAATCGCCGCCGACAACGCCCAGCGAGTGGCAGCGGAATCGCCGAAAACGGCGACGCTGGCCCGCCAGGCATATCGCCATGAGTTGGCCGCGAACCTGGCCATGGCCGAGTGGCAGATGATGGAAGCGCGTTTTGAAATGGGGCGAGCGCAAGCTCTGCCAGACACGGATCAACAAAAGGCAGCTCGACTCAAACAGTATGAACAACAACTGGCCACTGCCAGGAAACAAAAACAAGCGACCACAAGTCGACGGGCAAAGGCAGCGGAATCGGCGGAATACACCCGCCTCAGTCGAGTCACACTCCAGCAATCGACCGGGCGACGTTCTGCGCTCGCCCGCTGGATCACCCATCCGCGCAATCCGCTGACACCACGAGTCGCGGTCAACCATATCTGGTTGCGGCACTTCCAGAGTCCCCTGGTGGAAAGCGTCTACGACTTCGGCCGCAACGGCAAACCGCCCACGCACCCAGCCTTACTGGACTGGCTCGCGGTCGAACTGGTCGCAAACCAGTGGAGTATGAAACACCTCCACCGGCTGATGGTGACCAGCCACGCCTACCAACTAGGAGACGGCACAGCGGTGCAGACTGCCAACCGGGATAAGGATCGCGATAACCGCTGGCTCTGGCGCCGGAACCAGGGGCGGATGGAGGCGGAGGTGATCCGCGACAGCCTGCTATTCCTCTCCGGCCGTCTCAACCAAACTCTGGGGGGGCAAGTCCTGCTCAATACACAGTCGACGTCCACACGCAGACGAAGTTTGTACTACGAAGTTTACCCTGAAGCCGGGGGCAATATGCCCTTTGCAGAGTTGTTTGACCCGGCCAATCCAGGCGAGTGCTTTCGGCGCTCAGCGACCGTCGTGCCCCAGCAAGCGTTGGCACTCAGCAATAGCCAGTTGATCCACGCGGCCAGTGCTGCAACGACCGAACAAATCGGCGCGGCGCCCCCCACTGCCTTCATCCACGCAGCGTTTCAGCATATCCTGGCACGTAACGAAACAGACGCGGAACTGGCAGCCTGTCTGGAGTTCTGGGAACGACAACGACAGGAATTGAAGAACGAGGACCAGGTTCGCGAGAGCCTGGTTCGCGTATTGTTCAACCACAATGACTTTGTCACAATCCGGTGACTGGCAGCCGGTGACTGGCACCAAAGTGACCTCATAGCAGGATCTACAGATGCAACGTCGTGAATTCCTGGCCGACTGTGGCATGGGCTTTACAGGCCTGGCAATGGGGTCGATGCTGGCTGCCGACGGCATGGTCCGGGGGGCCGAACTCCCTACCGGTGCGCCCCACTTTACGCCACGAGCCAAGTCCATTGTGTGGGTGTTCCTGTCGGGCGGCTACAGCCAAATCGAAACGTTTGACCCCAAACCGGCTCTGAACCGCTACGCCGGAAAAACATACGCCGACACACCTTTCCCCAACCCGGTCGAGTCGCCTTTGCACAAGGAACGATTTCGCAGCGTCCCGGCTGAAGAAATCAATATTCGAGACGTGTACCCCACCATCTTTCCAATGCAGATTGGGTACGCGCGCCACGGTGAAAATGGGATCGAGGTGACCGACTGGTGGCCACACCTGGCCAGGCAGGTTGATGACTTGTGTTTCGTGCGCAACATGTGGACAACCGATAATGACCATGCCGCCGAAAACCAGATCCACACCGGTCGACATCGTCTGGACGAAACGCAACCTAGTATCGGTGCCTGGGCCCACTACGGGCTGGGTTCAATTAACGAAAACCTGCCTCGCTTTGTAGTGCTGGGTGGGCCCACCCGCACCGATACCAGCCAGTCCATCGAATCGTATTACCTGGGCCCGGCCCACGCCGGAGTACCCCTGAAACTCGATCCGGCCAATCCCCTCGCGTTCGGCACCCGCCGGTCCGGCCAGTCCGCCCGCCAGCAAGCCAACGAGTTCGACCTGGTGGCCAGGCTCAACCAACTTACCGCCCACACCCGTCCGCAGGATGCGCGGCTGGCAGCCCGTATCAAGTCTTACGAATTGGCATACCGCATGCAGTCCGCCGTTCCCGAGGCGGTGGCTCTCGGCCAGGAGACGGCCGATACGCAACGGCTGTACGGAATTGATGAAGGCCCCACAAAATTGGCCGGCGAGAGACTGCTGGCCGCCCGACGGATGGTCGAACGGGGAGTGCGGTTTGTTCAGGTCTTTCCCTCGCCCTACGGCACCTGGGATTCCCACCAGAAACTGAAAGAAAATCATGCCCGGATGTGCAAGTCGGTCGACAAGCCGATCGCCGGGTTTGTCGCCGACCTCAAGCAACGGGGGTTGCTCGACGAAGTGGCGATCGTCTTTTGTACCGAATTCGGTCGCACACCAGGACGGGAAGAACGTGGCAGTAGCACCACCGGCCGCGATCACCATCCGCACGGGTTTACCGTCTGGCTGGCTGGCGCGGGGCTCAAGAAGGGATACGTGCACGGCGCCACGGATGAACTCGGATACCACGCGTTGGGCTCCGGGCACTACGTCACCGACCTGCACGCCACGGTCCTGCATCTGCTTGGACTGGACAATACCCGTCTGGAAGTGCCGGGAAGAAAGCGTCTCGACATCGACCGCGGCCAGGTCATCACCGATATTCTGTCTTGATGCGCTGTGACACCAGGCGCCGCGTTAACAGCCAAACGTCGTGTTAACAGCACTGCGTCCGGATCACGCAGAGACTGCGACAAGCCACACTGCAACCGACACAGCTGGCCCGTACTTTCCATCCCGCGAGTGGCGCTACGGCGCGAACCCAACGCTACCGACCATCCGTACCACGCAGAGGATCCGCCATGTTTCGTAGAGACTTCCTGTCCACCGTCGGGGCCACCACGGCTAGCGTCATTCCCACAGTCACCAACGCCGCCGATATCGTTGCACCAGGTGACGCTGCCGGACAACGGATTCAGCAGGCCATCGATCGGGTCGAAAAACAGGGTGGCGGCACGATCGTCTTGAAGGCCGGATCCTATCTCCTGGAACAGACACTCATCGTCCGCGGTGACCGGGTACGTATCGTTGGCGAGTCACGGGCGACGCTCCTCCGCACCAACCAGGCAGGCCAAACGATGATCCGCTTCTCTGGGTCGCACGGCGGCGTCGAGAACATGAGTCTGCAGGGAGAAGCCGCTGACGTGACAGCACTGCGGATCGAACCACCTGCAGACCACGATGGCAAACAGACAGCCAATCAGAACTACAACCGCTTCAGTAACCTGTTCATTGCCGGTTGTCGTGATGCGATCACCCTGCAAGCGGGCCCCACGGTCGCTGGACAGGGTGACAGCGGCTGCTGGTACAACGTGCTGGAGACCATCCTGATCATCTATTGCCAGCGTGGTATCTGGCTCAAAAGTCCTGTCAAAGACCGGGGCAGCAGCGTGAATCGGAACCAGTTCTACTCCGTACGGATCGGGCAATTCGTCAATACGGGCATCCAGATTGACGCGGGGGACACCAACAGCTTTATCGGCTGCTCGTTCGAGGGAATTGGCCATGGAAACAAACCAAACGCAACGCCGACCGCAATTCTGATCCACAAGTCCGCCACCACGGGCGCAGACAATAACAACAACACCTTTGTCGCCAACCGGTTTGAGGGCAATCAGCTCGACCTGGACAACCGCAACAGCTACAGCGAATTCTATGGCTCGAATCTGGCATTCGGTCAAAACAAGGTCCGCGGCGTGGAACCACTGTATGTCGTCGGCGGTTATGACCCCTCCTACACACCTCTGATTATGCCCGGCCTGAAAGTCACCGGGGGCAGTGTGCGATTCACCAAAGAAGTCCACTTCGACAAACAGGTCCACTTTGCCGAGTAACAGGCCAGTCACAGAGCGCCAACAGCCAGGCCCGCAACCTGACACCCTCAGTTCGACGGGCGCTGCAGCTGGCTGCGCATCAGCCTGTGGTTGTACATCTCCTGGCCATCGATGGCGATCGCCGAGAATGTCACCTGGGGATCGGAGCGGGTGGTGTCAAACTGCATCTTCGCGAAGGAGCAGGTCTTGTTGTAACCCCAGATCAGACCGGGCGTCTTCACGATCGCGTGGGTATGGCGGTTTGTGAGACGGGAACTCTCGAATTCGTACAGATCGTAACCCGCTGGACGTCGGTTCACCCGCAAGTCCGTGCGGTGACGATCGGCGGCAATCAGGAACACTCCCTCGATGGCATGCTCCTCGAGAAAGGAAAAGATCTCTTCACGTTCGGCCGTAAATCCATCCCACGGATCAGGGCTTCCGGGCTTGATGTTCTCCGTCCAGGGCACTGGTGAGGCGAGTACTTTAAATGTCCCGCGAGAGGCTTTGAGCGTCTCCTTCAGCCAGGCTTTTTGTACCGCACCCAGCATACTTGGTACATCCTGACGACTCCGGTAATAACGTCCATCCAACAGGATGAAGTGCACATCGCCGATATAGAAGTCATGCCAGCAACCGGGCTGGCCGTCGCCACCGCCGTAGGACGGATTCACCCAATTGCGGCGAAAACGTTCCCAGACGGATCTTTTCCAGGCGGGTTTTTCGATCTGCGGGCCCGGAATGCAGTCATTGGTGCCGAAATCATGGTCATCGTAAATCGCAAACACACTCGTCGAGGCAACCAGACGGCGCCATTCCGGACGTGACTGGCGGCGGTAATAGCAATAGCGCCCCGTCAAAGCATGCGTCGGATCATCGATGTAAACGTTGTCACCCAGCATGAGCAGCGCGAGCGGGGAAGTCGCGCCGATGGTGTCCCACATCGACTCCCATTTGGGAACAAACCCGGCGCCTCCGCCAAACGCGACGCTAAATCGGGCACCCGCATGTCGTGCGGGGAAGGTCTGAAAACGCGTGTTTTCCGCAGCCACGCGTTTTCCAGCCACCCACACCTCATAGCGATAGTCGGTTGCCGGGCGCAAGCCATGCACGTGGGCAATGGCCGCGAAGTCCCCCGCCGCTCTGGTTGACACAGGCTCCGAGACGGCAACCGGGGATGCGGACCGGCCTGAGAAGACGCGCACCTGAATCGCGGCAGAACTGGCAGTTCGCACCCAGAACGCGGCGGACTGGCTCGTCACCGAGCCGACCATCGGTCCATGGAGCAACGGTGACGGCTGGCGTTGCCTCAACCAACCCTGGTACGCAGCCGTGCCATACAGTGGCCTGAGCAGCTGACGCGGTCCGGCCACCAGTCGTTCCAACGGGAGTCCGGCGGCGAGCGCCGCCTGGGCATGCGTCACCGCGGACTCTGTCTCCTCCGCCGCCAGCGAGGCCAGCATCTGCACGAAATGTGTTTCCGCATCCTGGGAATCGGCATTGGCAAGTTCGCGCCGTGCTTGCTTCCACTTTCCACCTGCGATGTGGCGTACCGCGTTGCGGTGCGGATCATGTTGTCCGGCAACGACACCACAGAAAAACAACCCAACCAGTACTCCCATAACGCGTCTGTCCATCACTGTCCCTTATCCTGTTGCTGTCTGTTTCTGAATCGACCTTGCCCTGGGACGACCCGGCTCGTGTTGGCAACTGGCATTGCAACGCCGAGTCTTTTCGCGGTCCAGCAACGGCCGTATCGTGCTCCTGAATGACCTGAACCCGCGTCCGGGTTGAGCACCAACCCGGTAATGCCAGGCGGCCCCGTCACGGCAACCCCGATCCTGAATACGACATTCTCCGACAATGGCGAGTGATCGGTCTACTGCGCCAGATGCGTCAGCGCGTCATTTCACAGCGGCTGACATTCCCGCTCTCCGTAACCCGACAACGTCGTCTTGTGCCAAAACAATTCGCAACATCTCCAGCAGCAGCGACGCGCCCGCAGTGTTCCACAGAACCAGCACGAATTCAAGCAATGATTTCAAGCAATGATATCGTGTAACACTGTCCCCGAGACATCCGTCAAGCGGAAGTCTCGACCGCCGTATCGGTAGGTGAGCTGTTCATGGTCAATGCCCATCAAATGGAGCAGAGTCGCATGCAAATCGTGTGGGTGCGTGCGCTTTTCAGTCGCGCGATAGCCAAAATCATCCGTTGCGCCATAGGTCATGCCGCCGCGAATACCACCCCCCGCCAGCCAGACGGAAAATCCCCAGTGGTTGTGGTCGCGGCCGTTACTGCCTTGCGAGGCTGGCGTACGACCAAATTCGCCACCCCACATCACAATCGTCTCATCCAAGAGCCCGCGCTGTTTCAGATCGTTCAACAAAGCGGCGATCGGACGATCGGTGTTGCCGCATAACTGGCGGTGCTTCTGGTCATTCTGACTGTGCGTATCCCAAGGTTGATTGCCCCCATAGTAGACCTGCACCACACGCACTCCCCGTTCCACCATCCGCCGCGCCAACAGACAATTCATGCCAAAATCGGTCAGCTTGCCATCCACACCGGCATACGCAGCCTGAACCGCTGCCGACTCGCGTTGCCAGTCGAATGCTTCAGGGGCCGCCATTTGCATCCGGAATGCCATCTCGAAGGAGGCAATGCGGGCGTCCAAGAGGTTTTCGTTACCGCGGCGGGCCGCGTGACGCATATTCATCTGCTGCACGAGATCGAGCTGGCGTCGTTGCGACGAGATCGACATTCGTTTATTCGCCAAATTCGCAATCACCTGCTGAGGCTTGAAGTCGGTTGGCAACTTCATATGACACCCCTGGAATACGCCAGGCAAGAAGCGGTGACTCCAGTTCGCAGCACCGTTTACCGGCAAGCCAGGGCAGAGGACGACATAACCAGGCAGATTCTGATTTTCCGTCCCCAGGCCATACAACAACCAGGATCCGTAGCTGGGCCGAATCGCCTGGACATGCCCGCTGTTCATCATAAACATCGAGGGTTCATGATTTGGAATATCGGTGTACATTCCATTGATCACACAGAGATCATCTGCATAACGTCCAGTCTGCCCGTAGAGTTCACTGATCGGCAAGCCCGACTCACCACGACGATGAAAGGCAAAAGGTGACGGCATCATCCCGCCGGTCCCATTTTCGGTCTTCAACTTGGCCGTAATTTCAGGACGCTGTCCCTGGTATGTCTTGAGCGCCGGCTTGTAATCGAACGTATCGACTTGCGATGGACCACCGTTCATATAGACATGAATGATGCGTTTGGCGCGCGGCGCGAAATGGGCCAGTTTGGGAGACAATGGTCCCCGCGATGGGCTTGGAGACGCAGCGGCCCATACACTGGCCAGCCCCACGGACCCCAGCCCCACACCAGCGCGGCCCAGCATTGCACGGCGAGAAATCATGTCTGCTCCCTCATCTCGAATCACACGGCAATAGTTCAGGCATTCCAGTTCAGTCGATCCAGGTAAATTCGTTCGCCGCCAGGACCGCTTGCGC
>CAZITS010000118.1:0-10767 GCA_964542185.1 uncultured Pirellulaceae bacterium | reverse complement strand
CGTGTTCGAGAGCGTGCGTCGTTGTCGATTTGGGTATAAGATGGCCCCATCGACCGCACGTGCGGTACTTTTCCTGTGCCCTGAAACCCGTCTTTCTGGCGTAACACCAATGAGCAGAACTTTGCGATTCGCGACATTCCTGATGCTGTCTGTGCCAGCTATTTGCACTGCAGCAGAAGACTTGAGCTGCCTGAATGCAGACCAACGTACCGCAGGAAACTTGTACGCGCATTTCCAACAGCAAGCCTATGCCGCCCTCGATCGACGAATGCAGGGCTACGAACAACTCAAGACGGCAGAACAAATCGTCGCCCACCAGAAGAAATTGCGTGCCTTCTTCCTGCAACAATTGGGTGGATTTCCGGAACGGACGCCACTACAGGCAGAGCGGACGAAAGTCATTCAGGCCGAAGGGTATCGCATCGAAAATGTGATCTTCCAGAGCCAGCCCAACCATCATGTCACCGCTAATCTCTATCTGCCACATGCGTCCGTGCCGGTACCCGGTGTCGTTGTTTCCAGCGGCCATAGTCGCACTGGCAAAACAGCTGACTACAACCAACGATTCGGAATCATGCTCGCCCAGCACGGGATAGCCGCTCTTTGTTTCGACCCGATCGGACAAGGAGAACGCTCACAACTGCTGGCGAGCACTGGAGAACCTCAGTTTCAGAGTACCACCACAGAACATTTCCTGCTTGGCGTCGGCTCTATTCTGGTAGGCCGCAATACCGCTCGCTATCGTATCTGGGACGCATTGCGTTCGATCGATTATCTCGCCAGCCGGCGCGAAATCGACCCCCAGCGAATCGGCTTCACGGGGTGTTCCGGGGGCGGCACGCTTACCAGTTACGTCATGGCCCTCGATGACCGTGTGCAATGTGCCGCGCCAGCATGCTACCTGACAACGTTTCGACGTTTAATCGAAACGATTGGACCACAGGACGCCGAGCAAAACATCTTCGGCCAAATCGCCTTCGGGCTTGATCAACCCGACTACATTCTGATGCGGGCGCCACGTCCTACACTGATCAGCTCAACAACCGGTGATTTCTTTGACATTCAGGGTAGCTGGCAGAACTACCGCCAGGCCAAACGTGTCTACGCACGTCTGGGTTACCCTGAACGTGTCGACCTGGTGGAGGTCGAGGGCAACCACGGCGTACACCCACAAAACCTGGCGACGATTACCCACTGGATGAAACGCTGGTTGCGCGGAGAAGACAAACCCGTACCCATCGCCGAATTGCCCGTGCGTCCGGCAGCCGACTTGCTTTGCACGACTTCCGGGCAGGTACTCACCAGCCTGCCAGGTGAACGCTCCGTCATCGAGCTAAACCGCGAATACGAAAACAGGCTGGCGCAGCAAAGAGAAAAACACTGGCAAACCACACCGCGCAACGAAATGGTAGCACGGATACGGAATCTCATCGGCGTGCGTCCCACCTCGAAGCTGAAACCACCTGTCATGCAGGATCTGGGACGGGTGCAACGCACTGACTACCACATCGACAAACTGCTACTGACTACCGACTCCGGCATCCCGTTGCCCGCCTTGACATTCCATCCGACGGTACCGGTCGATGCTGCCTACCTGTATTTGCACGACGATGGCAAACTGGGTGATTCCGCGGCGGGACAAGCGATTGAAGAAATTGTCGATTCCGGACATGCCGTCGTCAGTGTTGACCTGCGTGGTCAGGGAGAAACTGGAACAGACAAACGCGATCCTGTACTGACAGACTGGAAGACTTACTACCTCGGCTACCTGCTCGGGCAATCACTGGTTGGCCTGCGCGTTGAAGACGCATTGGCTGCAGCTGACTTCGTAGCCTACTATCAGAAGAACCGAAACAACCCACGCGAAGTCCATCTCGTGGCCGTTGGCCAGGCCGGCATTGTCGCGCTTCATGCCGCGGCATTGCAGCCCCAACTCTTTACTTCAGTCACCTTGCGCAAGACGCCCCGCAGCTGGTCAGCAGTGGTGGCAGAGCCAGCCCCCTCAGGCCAACTCGACAGCACTGTCCATGGCGCTCTGGCCACCTACGACCTGCCGGACCTGGTACGCCTGATTGGCAAAGATCCGTCTGGCCAAGACAAGGTACGTTTCGAAGACTGAATCAGCCATTGCCAAAACGATACACCGAGAGCGTCCTGGCTGGCTCAACGCCACCTGCCACAGAGGGCTCGCATCCCACCTCACGATACGACCGGATCAGAAACTGACTGCGGCGTTTTAACACGCTAAGCTCGGCGTCGCCCTGACCACCCCTGGAGCCCTTGATGGACATCCCGATCGGTGAATTGATCGACGGCATTTCGGTTCAGCTGCAAAAACACACGGAAGAGCTGACCGACCTGGATCGTGCCATCGGCGATGGCGATCATGGAATTAACATGAGGCGTGGGTGGAACGCGGTCATTGCCGCGCGCGCCGATATCGAGCCACTACCTTCAGGGGCAGCTCTGGAGAAAATCGGCATGACGCTAGTCATGAATGTCGGCGGTGCCTCCGGTCCCCTCTACGGCAGCCTGTTTATGGGGCTTGGCAAGCACCTGGGTGACAATCCAGGCTTCGCCGAGTTTTGTAACGCGTTACGAGCGGGCGTCGAACTTGTCCAGCAGCGGGGACGATCAACCGCCGGTGAGAAAACCATGTTGGATGTGTTTGTCCCCCTGGTCGAAATGCTTGAGAATTTCGATCCCGGCCGCGGCACCCAAGCCGTTGAGGAGATCGTCACAAACGCTCGGTGCGGCATGGAATCGACGCAAGCGATGTTGGCCACGAAAGGCCGCGCTGCGTTTCTGGGTGAACGGAGCGTAGGCCACATCGACCCGGGTGCGATGTCAAGCTACCTGATTATCGAAACGGTCTGCGATGTGATCATCCGGAATCTAGCCCGTCAGGAGTCGTCATGACCCAGTGCGTTGGAATCGTCATTGTGTCGCACTCTGCGGAGATCGCTCAAGGCGCCGCAGCCATGGTCAAGCAAATGGTTGGCGGTGCCGTAGCCGTTGAATCTTGTGGT
Organism: uncultured Pirellulaceae bacterium; assembly: GCA_964542185.1. Lineage (GTDB taxonomy): Bacteria > Planctomycetota > Planctomycetia > Pirellulales > Pirellulaceae > UBA9264. The sequence goes on along the minus strand of CAZITS010000118.1, from coordinate 7,738 downwards.
GGCACCGCAGATAGCCGCCTGGGAACGGATGTTGCGGCAATCCGTGCCTGCCTCGACCTTGCCTGGAATCCACAAGGGATCGCCGTGTTGTTCGACCTGGGCAGTGCCCGCATGAATGCGGAAATGGCCATTTCCATGTGCCCTGAGGAACAACAAGAACGCATCGTGGTTTGCGATGCTCCCATCGTCGAAGGTGCGTTACTGGCTGCCTCAGAGGCTTCCTTGGGAAGTGATTTGAACACCGTTCGTGCTGCGGCTGAGGACGCGTGATGGGTACTGAAACAGTGATGGATACTGAAACAACAGTACTCCTGACTCATCCGATCGGTCTCCACGCACGCCCCGCTGTAAAACTCGCTCAACTCGTCGTCACCTTTGATGCCGACGCCTGGGTCCGTCTGGAAAGCGGTGGGGAGTGGGTCAAGGCGCGTAGTACGGCGCAGGTACTGAGGCTCGGCGCCCGGTTTGGGCAACGGCTGCAAATCGGGGCGACCGGACCAGAATCCGACTCCGTGGTCAAGGCAGTCGCAGACCTCTTCGACCGCAATTTTGATGAGCCCGTTGAAGCGCCCGCTGCACCCGGAGACGCTACGGCGGGCGCACCGCGATCCGCCACCGGCGTTTTCCCGGGAACCATTGTCTCCCAAGGCATTGCCTTGGGAATTACACATCGATTGCAACCACGCCCTGTTCTTGCACCAACGACAGGCGCCTCCCCAGTGACATGCGAAACAGTGACATGCGAAACAGAGACATGCGAAACAGTGACATGCGAAACAGTGACATGCGAAACAGAGGAACAACGACTGCGATCCGCAGTCAATACGGCCCGCGTTGAACTCCATAGTCTGAGCAATCGTCACACGACGGCCACCGGTGTCATCGGGTTTCAAATCAGCATGCTCGACGATGCGGATTTCATCGACCCAGTGGTCGCGCGCATCCATTCTGGAGACTCCGTTGAATCGGCCTGGTCTGGCACGCTGTCACAATGGATCGAGGATTTCGAGAAACTCGCAGCAGACTATCATCGACAGCGTGCCTTGGATCTCCGCGACCTCGACCAGCGTGTCAGGCAATTACTCACAAACTCTCCGACTCGCAGTGAGATTCCCGCAGAGGCTATTATTCTGGCAGCTGAAATGCACCCCAGCCAACTGCTTGAATTACCTGCTCCACGAGCCATCGTCACCCAGCAGGGCAGCTTCCAGGATCATACGGCTTTGCTGGCACGCGCGGTGGGCATTCCCATGTTGATTGCAATTGACATCGCGGAAATCGAGGACGGTGTGGAAGTCCTTGTCGACGCCGAACAGGGCTGCCTCACTGTCGCTCCCCCAGAACATGTCCGCATAACGGCCCAGGCGAGAATTCGTTCCTTTGAATCCGCGCGTACTGAAGCACTCACTTGGCGCACTCTGGCAAGCCACACTAAAGATGGCGAGCGCATTGAAATAACGATTAACGTAGACCACCTGGCTGCGCTGAAGCCGTTGTCAGCGGACAGTTGCGATGGCATTGGACTGGTACGCACCGAGTTTCTGTTTGAAAACGTCGACCAGTTGCATGACGAGTCGATTCAAATCGAGCGTTATCGAGAGCTCCTCGCCTGGGCAGCGGGACGACCGGTGACGATTCGCACACTCGATGCCTCTGTCGACAAAGCGATGCCAGGCCTGCACGATCTACCCACATCCCCATTAGGTCTGCGCGGTGTTCGTTATTCCCTTGCGTATCCAGACCTGTTTGCTATCCAGCTACGAGCACTTTTACGAGCCGCTGCTGACGGTCCGATCGAGATTCTCCTTCCCATGGTGACCTGGCCGCAGGAAGTGGAACAAGTCCGTGATCTGATGCATGAACAGCTGGCAGCACTGCGGCAAGAAGGGGTTCCTGCCCGGCTGCCTCCATTGGGGATCATGCTGGAAGTCCCTGCCGCGGCGCTCCAAATCGAGACGTTTGCGGTCGATTTTGTTTCCGTAGGCAGTAACGATTTGACGCAGTATGTGCTGGCGGCAGACCGCTCCTGCGACAAGTTGCAGTCCCTGTATGACTCGGGCCTGGCAACTGAACAGGAACCGGTCCCGTCGCTTTGTGCCCCTGTTCTGGCCTTGATCGAACGGGCGGCGCGGTGGGGTCGCCAACAAGAGATTCCCGTCTCCGTGTGTGGCGAAGCTGCCTCGATTCCGGCTTGCCTGGACAGGCTACTCGGCGCGGGCATCCGTTCGTTTACCGTTTCACCCAATGCACTGGGCCCCGTCAAGAAACACCTCGCAACCCACGCGGTCGAACCATGAAAAAATTTCTCAATGACCCCGACAATCTCCTCCCTGAAAGTCTGCAGGGCTTTGTCCGTGCCCACCAGGACCTGCTTCAGGTCAACTTCAATCCCACCTTTGTGTTTCGACGTGACTCTTCACGTCAGGGCAAGGTTGCGATTATTTCCGGCGGCGGCAGCGGGCACGAACCGCTGCATGCGGGGTTGGTCGGCCCGGGTATGCTCGATGCGGCCTGTCCCGGCGAAGTGTTCACCTCTCCCACCCCCGATCAGATGCTCGCCGCGGCACAACAAGTCGATAGCGGCGCAGGCGTGCTCTTCATAGTCAAGAACTACTCTGGCGACGTAATGAACTTTGAAATGGCCGCGGAGATGTATTCAGGTTCACAGGCGTCGGTACTCACCAATGATGACATCGCGGTCGAAGACAGCACGTTTACGACCGGTCGCCGCGGCGTTGCCGGCACTCTTGTCGTCGAGAAAATCGTCGGCGCCGCAGCGGAGCAGGGGGCGGACCTGGACAGCTGCTGTGCATTAGCCCAGCGTGTCAATGCCCAGTCAGCATCCATGGGGGTCGCGCTCACCAGCTGCACAGTTCCGGCCGCAGGCAAACCGACTTTCGAAATCGCAGAGAACGAAATTGAAATGGGAGTCGGCATTCATGGAGAACCGGGAAGAAAACGCATGCCACTGGTCTCGGCGGATGAGCTCGCAGCCCAGATGCTGCAACCGATTGTCGACGTACTGGAGTTGACCAGCACTGATGAAGTTCTGTTGCTGGTCAACGGATTCGGTGCCACACCGATGATGGAACTCAGCCTGATGTTTGAATGCGTCGGCCGCCTGCTGGACGACAGGCAGGTCACCATCCGTCGCTCACTATTGGGAAATTACGTCACCTCATTGGATATGGCAGGATGTTCCATCACCTTAACAAAGCTCGATCCGGAAATGCTGGAACTCTGGGACGCGCCAGTCCACACTGCCGCCTTGCGATGGGGCCGCTAACGCGGTTTTCCACAATTTCCCGCAACGAGAACCGGCAAGATTTTTTCAGGACTTGATCCTGGTCTCTGCGAATCACTGGCAAAAAGTGTCAGCCTCTGCCGGGAAATCCCGGGATTTCCGCGCATTGCCCAAGTGCTACGGACTCTTGTTTCCAGGTGTCTCTGCATGGTTCCTGCCACTTCCGCCATTTACAGGCGGGCCTGCAATAAATCTAATACAGGTATGAAATCAATACTCTACCGACTCGCCGTATTGCTGGCGTCTCTGCTGGCTGGCTTCAGTCCCAGCGGGATCTGCCGCGCGGAGGAGGAAAGGCCAGACGCCTTTTCTGCTCAACAAATTGCCTTCTTTGAAACCAAGATTCGCCCTGTGCTGATTGAACGCTGTTCCGAATGCCACAGCGGTGACAACCCAGAGAGCCGTTTCAGCGTCGAGTCTCGTGCAGCACTCCTGGCCGGCGGCGAATTCGGCCCCGCACTGAAGCCAGGAAACCCCGCTGGCAGCCTGCTGATTAGTGCAATCAACCACGATGAATTCCTGAAAATGCCCCCCAAGGAAAAACTACCCACACAGCAGGTCGTCGACCTGACACGGTGGGTCAAAATGGGCGCGCCCTGGCCGGATTCAGAGAACGTCGCCAATCCGACCGCGACGGGCACAAACCCCGACGCTCCGCTGTTCACCAGACAACAAAGAAATTACTGGGCGTTTCAACCACCCGTTTTGCCGACGCTACCAGCGATCACGAACACAACATGGTCTCGATCGCCGATCGACCACATGATCCTCGCCCGCCTCGAAAATGCAGACCTCACGCCCGCACGCCCAACCGATAAACGTACCTTGCTGCGACGTGCAACCTTTGACCTGCTCGGACTGCCGCCGACTCCAAACGAAGTCGACACGTTCCTGGATGACGACTCTCCGGCAGCGTTTGAACGTGCTGTCGATCGTTTGCTCGCTTCCCCACGTTACGGAGAACGCTGGGGACGCCACTGGCTCGATGTGGCTCGCTATGCCGATTCAAATGGCCTGGACGAAAACCTGTCCTATGCAAACGCCTTTCGTTACCGAGACTACGTGATTGATGCCTTCAACAAAGATAAACCCTACACCCGTTTCATCCAGGAGCAGATCGCTGGCGACTTGCTCGCTGGAGCCTGGAAAGAGGACTCTCCACTGGAGAGATTTATTGCCACCGGATTCCTCGCCATTGGGCCGAAGATGCTTGCCGAAGATGATCCAACCAAAATGCAGATGGACATCATCGATGAACAAGTCAGTACGATCGGCCAGGCTTTCATGGGTCTGACGCTCGGGTGTTGTCGATGTCACGACCACAAATTTGATCCGCTGCCGACACAAGATTACTACTCGCTGGCAGGTATTTTCAAAAGTACGAAGACCATGGAAAACCACAAAGTTGTGGCGGTCTGGTACGAACGCCCAATGGTAACGCCCCAGCGCGCCGAACAAATCGAGTCACTCAAAGCAAAGGTCAAGGCGGCTGAAAAGCAAATTGCGACACTCAAGAAACAGGCAACGAAATCCGTCACCGCCAGTTTGCGAGCGCACGTTCAATCCTATCTGACCGCGTCAGTCAACCTGGAACGACTGCAAACCGCTTTTCAAGGACCCCAGTCTGCAGTCGGTGTCCGGCAGGACCAGCCCTACGTCGTGGAAAATGGGTATCTCGCGTTGGAAGCTGAAGTTTTTCATCGCGGAAACGCGGTAATCACATTAGATGGATACGGCCAAGGCATCGGCATCATCGGCTCTCGCGGTGCCGCACACGCTGAATACGATGTCGACGTCAAGAAAGCCGGCCAGTACGCGGTAGAAATTCGATATGCTGCGGCTGATTCACGACCCATTGGATTGTTACTCGATGGCCAAAAGGTCGGTACTTCGATTTTGTCGGCTGTAACAGGAAGCTGGTACCCCGACACGCAGCGCTGGGTAGCCGCAGTGCAGCTCCAGCTCACTCAAGGCAAACATACACTCCGCTTCGATTCACCGAAGGTGTACCCACATATCGATAAACTCGCCATTGTCTGGGCGGCTAAGGGGAAATGGCCATTCCAGACAAAAGAGCCGATCTCGATCACCCGCAGTACGTCAGCCGAAAACGTCGAACCGTCGTTGGTAGCCACCTGGAGCGACTACTTTAAAGCATTGGATGAGGGCAAACATCAAAGTCATGTGGCGTTTCGACCCTGGCTTGCCCTGCGCAAACTGGACCCTGCAAAGTTTGTCGAACAAGCAGCTCCCATCCTCACGGAAATTCAATCCAAGACCGGGCTGGGAGAACGCCTTCCTGAACCGTTGAAAATGGCATTCCGTGCGCAACCTCCACAGTCACTGGTAGATGTCGCCGCGTTGTACCAGGGACTGACGAATCGCCTGAGTGAAGCCTACGCGTCCGACAATCAAGAGGCACAGCGTGCTTTTGCCAGCCTGCAAACAGAGTTTGCCTCTGCGGTCTCCCCACTCTCCGCTCCTGAAGATCTACCGGAGTCCGCGTTTCCTCCGACTTTACGTGAACAGCGCAGCACGCTATTGGCCCAAATCAAATCCTGGAAGACCGAGATCCCCGACGCAGATGTCGCAATGGGGGTAACGGAAGGGAAGGTCGCTGACATCCGTGTCCATTTGCGGGGCAGCCACATCACGCTCGGCGATACGGCGCCACGCCAAATGCTACGCATCATTGCCGGCGAACATCAGCAACCCATCGACAACGAACACAGTGGACGCCTGGAATTCGCCAATTGGTTGATCAGCAAGAGCCACCCTCTCGTCAGCCGTGTCATGGTGAATCGAATCTGGCGTTGGCGGTTTGGTCGGGGAATCGTAGCCAGTGTCGACAACTTTGGTTCGCTGGGAAGCCGTCCCACCCACCCGCGTTTACTCGACTGGTTGGCGTTGGAATTTTCCCGCAAGGAGGGCTCGTTGAAGGCCTTGCACCGTGTCATGCTCAGCTCCAGCACGTACCAGATGAGTTCTCAATACAATGCAAACAACGATCGCCAGGACCCGGAAAACAAGTTGCTCTGGCGCATGCGACGACGCCGACTCTCGGGTGAGGAACTACGAGACAGTGTGCTACAGATCGGACCCGGCATGGATCACGTGATGGGCGGCACACTGCTCAAAGTCAAGAATCGGGCCTACGTCACAGGATCCGGCACCAACATCACAAACGAGTACGACAATTTGCGCCGCTCCGTTTATCTGCCGGTAATCCGCAGCGCGGTTTTCGATGTACTGCAAACCATGGATTTTCCTGACCCTGCAGTATCAAATGGCGATCGCATCACAACCACCGTCGCGCCGCAAGCACTGCTAATGATGAACAGCTCCCTGGTACAAAAGGGAACCAGTGATTTGGCCAAACAGGTGGTAAACCTGCCGGCAGACCAGCGTGTAGGAACCGTCTACCAATTGGTTTTGGGCCGGCAACCATCTGGGGATGACGCGGACCTTGCCAGGCAGTTTATCGCCGAGGCCGAGTCGTTGGCCCGTAAACAGGGTAGCGATTCCGCCGAGGCAACCCTCAAGGCCTGGCGGAGTTTCAGCCGTGTCTTGCTCTCTTCTAATGATTTCATGTACGTCGAATAAAGCCTCCCACCAGGTGAAACAATCATGCGCACACAACTGACGTACCGCGGCTATGGGGCACAACAACCGGGTCTCTCACGCCGCGACCTGCTCCGTCAATCCGCTGTGGGTTTTGGCAGCCTGGCACTCGCCGGCCTGCTGGGAAACCACGCAGTCTCGGAACAATCCCATGCGCCATCGCTGTTGGAACGTTCACCTCATTTTGCACCGCGCGCTAAACGGATCATTTTCCTCTTTATGCATGGTGGCCCCTCTCAGATCGATACATTTGACTACAAGCCTCAGCTCGCAAAAGACGACAACAAACCTGTCCCGTTCAACAAACCACGCGTCGTCTCAGGAGCCACAGGCAATCTCCTCAAATCGCCATTTCGCTTCAAGCAACACGGTGAATCCGGGTTTTACGTCAGTGAGCTCTTCCCGCACGTGTCAAAACTCGTCGATGAACTCTGTTTCATCAACTCCGTTCATGGCTCAAACTCACGCCATGGTGCCGCCCTGCTGGAATTGCACACCGGCAGCGACACGTTTATACGGCCCAGTATGGGAAGCTGGTTGAGTTACGGCCTCGGTTCAGAGAACCAGAATCTGCCTGGTTACATCACCATTTGCCCTTCGCTGACCCACGGAGGAGCAAATAATTGGGGCGCCGCATTCTTGCCCGCGATCTACCAGGGAACCCCCGTCGGTAACGCCGCCACCGAATCAATGAACGCCAGGATTCCTTTCATCCAAGGCACTACCTCAACCGGCATGCAACGTCTTGAATTGGAACTGTTGAATCAAATCAATCGCAAACGACTCGCCGAAGTGGGACCGGACCTGGAACTT
>CAZITS010000117.1:0-10801 GCA_964542185.1 uncultured Pirellulaceae bacterium | reverse complement strand
ACAGTGCGCTATGGCAACGACATCGCGCTCGACAACATCTCTCTGACAATCCCCAGGAACCAGATCTTTGGCATTATTGGCCCGGCCAACTCAGGCAAGACTACTTTACTCACGTGTATCAATCGCACGCTCGAACTGGAACCAACCGCGTCACTGAACGGAATCGTGACTGTAGCTGGCCAGGACGTGATGAAAATGCGAAACGTCTACAAGCTTCGTCGCCGTGTCGGCATGGTCTTCCCATTACCCGTCGGCCTGCCGATGTCCGTTTACGAGAACGTCGCGTATGCGCCACGCATGGCAGGACTGCACGACAAGGACACGCTTGATGAACTCGTCCAGAAATGTCTGCAACAGGCAATGTTATGGGATGAGGTCAAGGACCGCATGAACATGCTCGGGACCAAGCTCTCTGGTGGCCAGCAGCAACGCTTGACCATTGCCCGCGCTTTGTCTCTCACACAGGACGCCCGCCCGGAAAACACCGGCCCCGAGATTCTCTGTCTCGATGAGTTCTCCATAGCTATCGACCCCGTCACCACCATGAAAATCGAGGATGTCCTGCTGGAACTCAAAAAGAGCATGACCATTATCCTGGTCACCAACCTGGTCCAGCAAGCCCACCGCCTGGCCGACACAACGGCTTTCCTGAACGACTCGCAACTGATTGAGGTCGGTGAAACCGAGAAGATCTTTTCTGCTCCGGACCAAAAAATGACCCTCGATTACGTTACCGGGGATTTCGGCTAATTCCGCAACTGGCACGTCCCAATTCAACAACGTCCATGCAACACGAACCCACACAACACGAAACGGCCACTGCAGACACTGCGGCCGACTACGCAATCCAGACCCGTGACTTGAGTCTGTGGTATGGCGACTTCCAGGCACTGGACAACATCTCGCTCAGGATCAAGAAAGGGATCATCACCGGGCTGATTGGCCCGTCCGGCTGTGGCAAGACAACTCTGCTGCGTTGTTTCAACCGTATCAACGAACGCTACGGAAACGTGAAAACCACCGGCGAGATCAAGATCCTCGACACCAATATCTACGGCGATGACGTCTCAACCAGACAGTTACGCCGCCGAGTCGGAATGGTCTTCCAACGTCCCAACCCGCTGCCCATTTCCATTTACGAGAACATCCTGTTCGGCATCCGCGTTCACCGCCAAACCAACGAATTCTCACGCAAGGAAAAAGACGAACTGGTCACAACAGCGCTGCGCGAAGTGAAATTGTGGGATACGGTAAAAGACAACCTCAACCAACGGGCCACCCACCTCACTCTTGAGCAACAACAAAAACTTTGTATCGCCAGACTCTTGCCACTCAAACCAGAGATCATCCTCATGGATGAACCCTGCTCGGCCCTTGACGCTGAGGGGGTAGAACGCATCGAATCACTTATCGAGAGCATGCGGGGTGACTATACCATCGTGATTGTTACCCACAACATGGCCCAGGCACGCCGGACCACCGACGAGTGCATCTTCATGTTGCTCGGAGAGCTGATCGAGCACTCGGAAACTTCAGCTATGTTCTTGAATCCACAACACAACAAGACTGAAATGTACATCCAGGGGCGATATGGTTAAAACCATGGTGGACAGGCTCGACGCCCTCAACGCTACGTAACACTGGAGCGCGTGGTGAAAAAATTCGACAGTGAGTTAATGGAGTTACAAAATCGAATGAGCCAGATGGCGAGTCTGGCGCAATCGATGGTCTCGCTTGCTATTACAGCGATCCGAGACCGCGGCAAGAACGTACGAGAAGAGGTGGACCAGTTAGAGACAACGCTCGACCAAATGCAAATGGACATCGATCGTGACGCGATTCGCATGCTGACGGTCTACGGCCCGGTCGCTACGCAACTGCGGTACGTACTGGGGGTGAGCCACATCACAACGCAGCTTGAGCGCATCGGCGACCAGGTGGTCAACATCTGCGAATCGCTGGATCTGATGCAAACGGAGATCGGCCACCACGTTCAACCGGACCTGCACAAAATGGCCGCCACGGTCGGTGAAATGATCGATGCAGCATTCAGCGCCTATTTCGAGCGGGATGCCAGCAAAGCCGAAGCGACACGCAACCAGGACGATATTGTTGATGCTCTGAACGCCCAGATCATCAAGCGATTACTGAGTGATGAAGTCCTGCACAACGTGCTGACCGGCACCGAAGATATCGCTGATGCGCTAGCCCAGATTCTGATCGCCCGCCACCTGGAACGCATCGCGGATCAGGCTGTGAACATTTGTAAAGAAGTAATCTTCCTTGTGCACGGCGATGATGTTCGTCATAACCAGGTTTAGCATGCTGAGCCTGTCGATAAACCTGGCGTGAGTTACGCCGAAGAGGTGGGTTCCGCAAAGAGAAGGAACAGACCGGTAACATGTTGCGTCTGTCAATTATTCTGGTCGTAGCCTGGCTTACAGTGGGCCACGCCAACTGTTCCCTATCGCAAGAACCAGCGCAACAACCGGGTACTCAAACCGGAACAGCCAGCCAGCGAGGCGAAGATTGGCCGCGCTGGCGGGGACCACGTGGCAACGGCACTTGGAATGCGCCAAAGTTGCTCGACAAATGGCCTCAAGACGGTTTGCAACGTGCCTGGACCACGCCGATTGGCGGAGGTTATGCAGGGGTCGCCGCGTCGGATCAACGGATCTTTACGATGGACCGACAAACGACCCCACAAGACTCGGAACGCGTTGTCTGCTTTCGCGCCAGGGACGGTAAACCGTTGTGGACCCATACCTATCCGATCGACTATGGAAAGCTTGAGTATGGCAGTGGGCCTCGCGCGACGCCAACCATTTACGACAACTGCGTTTACACCTTAGGCGCACTGGGACATCTGTGGTGCCTGGATGCCGCCAATGGCAAACCTATCTGGGCGGCGCAGCTGGCTCGTGACTACCAAGGACGCATGCCGACCTGGGGTTACGCTGCATCGCCTCTCGTGGCTGGCGATTTGGTCTTTGTCCAGCCAGGGGGCAAGGCAGGTCAGAGCATCGTTGCCTTGAACCGGAAAACAGGATCCCCTGTCTGGAAAACTCTGTCCGACGAAGCAGCGTACGCGACACCGATCCTGATTGAGCGTGATGGCAAACGCCAACTTATCTGCTGGACGCCTTCGCATATACGCGGATTGGACCCGGAAACGGGTAAATTGATTTGGGCCGTTCCCTATCAAGTTACCATGGGAGTCTCAATCGCAACCCCAGTCTATGAGGAAGACATCCTCTTTGTGAGTGGCTACTGGGAAGGCTCGAAGGCGATCCGCCTTGGTGGTGACAGTAATCCGGCGGAATTGCTCTGGGAAGAAAACCGCCATCTGCGCGGATTGATGTCGCAACCCCTCTACCGCGACGGTTATGCCTATTTACTCGACAAGCAACACGGCATGATCTGTTTTGACTTCCGTACAGGAAAAAAAATCTGGGATGATGGAAACCGCGCGACTCCCCGCGGACGTAATCCACAAGCAACGCTGGTGTGGATCAATCAGGGCGATCGGGCACTAATCCTGAACTCTGCCGGTGAACTGATCCTGGCGCAATTAAACCGCACGGGTTACCAGGAGCTGGCCCGCGCAACCATTCTTGGTAACACGTGGGCCCACCCGGCTTACGCGGCAGACCGTATTTTTGCACGCAGTGACCGTGAACTGGTAGCGGTTCAGTTGCCTGTGGTATCGGAGCAGTCGCCCCCCAGCGACCGCAGATAGTCAACCACACTCCACCAACCAGGGAGCGCCCACAACCCGCTGTCGTAGTACTCGTCTGGTAACAGGAAGAGCCCCACCATGACTCACGACAATCCGTTACCAGGCGAAGAAACCAGGCCACCACCGATTCTGGCAACCGTTGTTTCCGAGACTTCGGAACCAGGCATTCCAGTAGCTACTGACTCCCCTGCAGATGCCACCAGACCAGATGCAGCGCGCTCTAGAATCTGGCCCACGGTGACCGTCCCGATCCTGGCGATCATCTTTTCCGCCATTTTATCGACGGCAGCCATCGTCATTGCTGCGCTGGTAGATGCCGGTCCAACAACGATGAGCGACTCATTCCTGTACTTGATGTGGCTGGAAGACTTCTACACACGTCCGGAGGGGCTGTTCGTGATCTCCGTGCCGAGTCAGAGTGTGCTACTGTGCGCCGCGTTGGGGGCCGCATTGCTATCACCGATACCCTGGCAGCGCAGGCTAGGCCTTGCCAGGGGTGTGCTGCCGGTTTGGAATTGGTTCGCATTCGCGATCGCTACCCCAATGGTCGGCCTTGCGACCTGGTTCGTTGCTTCTCATTTTTTGACGGACATGGGTGAGAGCCTGGAAATACTGAATCGCATCATGAGCAGCTTTGGCGGTTCTCGGTTGCCGCTGGTGTTTCTGCTCATTGCTTTCATTCCCGGAGTCGTCGAAGAACTTCTCTTTCGCGGTTACGTCCAAACCCGTCTACTGGCCAGGCTGCCCGCAGCGGCGGCCATCTTGATCAGCTCTGTGCTCTTTGCGATCGCCCACATGGATCCCATCCACTCGCTGCTGGTCTTGCCGCTGGGAATCTGGATGGGAGCCGTTGCCTGGCAGGCGAAGTCCATTCTGCCGGCGATGTTGTGTCACATTGTAAACAACTTCGTGTCTATCCTGGGAACGCAATTCAATTCACCTGACACCGTCGACAACCACATTACCTACGCGGACTGGGGCATCCTGCTCGTCTGCGGACCAGCCATGGTACTCTCCGTGTTTCTGCTGTTCCAAGCGGATCGCAATGCGGACGACACTGCCAGCGAACAACTTCCCTGACCCCGTTCCCGGCAGCCGACGACATCCTGGCGACCAACTTCTGTTGCAGCGCAACACGCCACCTCCTGAAACCCGGCCCGTGTCCAAATCACCAGGACGATTCACCCGCACACCGCCAGGCCAATTACGTTCGTCAAGCCAAAGATTCTAGCTACAAATAGTTGACAGTTAGTAGACCTCTGCCTGATAACAACGCCTCAGAGTGACCGGCACACGGACTATCGTGCAATGCGGAATGAAGTCGTTCCAGCTCAAAATCAAGTGCGTCTTCCCCTATAAGGATACCCCGATGAAATTCATGATTACCTGGTCTACACATACAGCGAACCGACATGAAGTCTTCAAGACCTTTGCCGCCATGACAGACGCCGACGACGAAACGGACCACCCCGGGGTCACGGTGATTGGCCGCTGGCATGATGTGGCCACCGGCACGGGTGTGGCAATCTGCGAAAGTGACGACGCGGCGGCCGTCCAGGGCTGGGGCCTCAATTGGAATGGGGCATTGGATATCGAGGTCCGGGCCGTGCTGGATGATCAGGAAGCCAGGGACGTGATTCGGAATCGACTGGGGATGGAATAAGACATCCGCGAACCGCTGCTGCCAGACGCGACCCATCATGTGCGCATGATGGGTCGCAGCGCATAAAACACCGCCATACCCCAGGCGTGTCTGTCCTCGCTCCGCGCCCCATTCCGACACACTGCCTGTTCACCTCAATAATCTCGAGACGCGAAGATGAACGAAGCCTCTGTAGACACAAACAATGACTCCGCTCCCGATCGCACCTGGTCTCCATTGAATCCAGCACAGCGTCGCGTGTTCGGCGTCTTGATTGAAAAAGCAAAAACAACGCCCGACGCCTACCCATTGACGCTGAATGCCACGACGACGGGCTGCAACCAGAAAAGCAACCGGGCACCGCAGACCGATTACGATACCGATGACGTGCAAGAGACGCTCGACAGCTTGCGCCAACTGGGGGCCGTCGTGGAAGTACAAGGTGACGGCCGCGCAGCCAAATACCGGCATCGTGCCTATGACTGGTTAGGAGTCGACAAGACCGAAGCTGCTGTTCTCGCCGAGTTGCTGCTACGTGGTCCACAGACCCTGGGAGAGTTGCGCAGCCGCGCCGCACGCATGGAGACGATCGCCGACCTGAACGGCCTGCGACCCATTGTCGACGCGTTACTCTCCAAACAGCTAATGGTGGAATTGTCGCCACCTGGACGGGGCCAAGTCGTAACCCACGGTCTCTACGACGAAGAGGAACTGGAGCGCCTGCAAAAAGACACGCCCCAGAGCACAACAACACCCACGCGCAGCCAGGCGACGACAAATTTAACCAGCGAGCGGATCACGCGTCTTGAGGCAGAACTCTCCACTTTACGCGACCGTGTCGAGATTCTGGAAAATCGGATTGAGTCGTGGGAATCCGCGTAACAGCTGGGGCACTCCTGGCTGACAAGGTGAAACAATGCGTTGGGCAACACTACTGAGATTCGTCTGGATTAGTCTGTGCATTCTCCAACCGGGTGGTGCCGTATTGGCGGTCGACGTCTACGGCAAACGCTTTGACCCGCCACGCATCTATTTTGCGCACGCCAGCATCAACAAAAACGGTACCACCTCCGCCATCAAAGATCAGGTGAACTTCCTCGATCTCTACATGCCCCCGATCGACAACCAGAGTGGCAAATACACCGCGGAAGGATTTAGTTACACGGTCTTGCTGCCTGGCTTCATCGAAATCCCAGACGCAGAGCAACAAGGCCTGAGTGTGGTCGACACGATTCGAGATGGCCAACCGTGGAAACAAGTCACCAAACCACTCGACGCAGAGCAGGTACGCATACGGTCACTGCAAGGCGCATGGGGCAGTGATCACGAGTGGATCTGGTTTCGTATCAGTGACAAGCAGCCGATCCCTCCAGATCCCCTGCAAATCGAAGTCCGACTCACTTTCCAAGGAGACACGTGTTTTACCGACCGATCTCAGCTGAAGATTTTCGACGCGTTACAAGCGCCACGGCTCCCTCCCGAACATTTCAAGCTGTGGTTGCACTACGGACCGCGTTATCGGACCGGACGCTGGGACGAAGTCGCCGACTACATGGCCAAAGCCGGGTTCAACACAATCCAGTCGTTGGAGTCAGCAACCTTCAATCGAGCGCTGCAGGCGCGCGGCTTCTACCTGATCCACCAACGTTCCGGTAGCTACCAGCGGGTTTACGAAAATGATTTTTTCGACTGTCTGACGATGGGCCCCGCCTGGTTTGGGCAAGTCCCCGGGGCAGAGGGGACCGCAGCCAGACTGCGCACCGCCGATGCGACGCTGCTGGACTTTGAACCCGGCCCGGCCGGAAGAATTACCGAGTTTCGAAACTACCCCTGGCTGTTAACGCGGTTTCGAAAGCGGAACAAATTGCCCCCGGAAGCTGAACTCACCGAACAGACCATTCGCGAGAAGTACTTGCAAGAGTGGATTGAAATGCGCCAGGAACTGGCCGCGCAGGTCGTGCGCAACTGGGCGGCTTACTGCCGCTCCGTCAATCCGAAGATCGACACCATTCTCTGCCAGGGCACCACAAGTGATTTGACTTCCAACATCGACTACGCCCGCTACGCCGACGAGGTCACCTATGTCGACCCCATGAACTTCACCAGCGCACGCTCTCTGCAAGAGATGAAACGCTGGATGGCGCGTTCTCCCCAGGCGCGTTTCACAGGTTGTCAGAATGTCAGTGCAGGGGGATATCGCAACCTGTTCATCGCCGACCAGGACATGATGTTACAGACGCTGGGCGCCGCTTTGATTGGATGTAAAGGCACCAGCTTTTATGCCGGCTGGGCACTCGACGCGGCCACGTTTGTGCAACTCAACCGCGTCATGACCTTTCTCGCAGAACATCAACAAGCCCTGTTTGCAGGTGCCCCCGACCCCGGCAACCTGCTCATCACCCCGATTCCCAAACAGGATACGGAAATCCGCCTGGGCAGCGGCAAAATCATACGCAACCGTTATCCCGACTGGGATCAAGAAGCCATCCTCCGCAGCTACCAGCGCACCGACACCAACAGCTGGCTAAGTGTCGTCTGCAACCGACATCGCCAGGAGCCTTGTTTCGTGAAGCTCACCGCGGCCCTGCCTGCCGGTCGATGGATGCTGGTCGACCGGGAACACCAGGAGATCTTCACCAAGGCGGGGCAGGCCGAGCTCTCATCGGCTGACCTGGCAGCCGGCCTCTATCTGAAAACCCCCGCCTACGACTATCGAGGCTACTCCCTGGAACCTGTTGAAAACGCGATCGCAGCCGAATTCCAGAAGTTCCGGCCCATCGAGCTGGAACCGCTCCAGCAGCAGGCACTGGCGTACACCGAATCCGCCACTTCACTGGCCCACAGGACAGTTCCCGGCGACCTGCGACTGCGGTTTGACGACTTCAACGGGGACAATCAATTTGAATACCTGATCGAATCCCCGGACCAGCAAGTCTGGGTCAGCCGCAGCGGTACGCTGCTGAAGTGGAAGCTCGCAGACACGGAACTGCGTACGCGGGAAACCGGACTCTGTCGCGACATGTTGTGGCAACCCACGTCCGAACGTAGCAACCGCGAACTCGACACCGTGATGCGTCTGGTCGATCAACGGATTCACGCGAAGGGGATCGACCTGGTTTTTCAACGGTCCGTGACGCTCCATTCACTCGGAGGAGGAGTCACGCTGTTGATGAACAAGACTTACTCTTTCGACCGCCAGCCAGGTCGCGTTCACGTCCGCGTCGAATTTTTGAATGACTCGCTGTCGATGGACGTTCCCAGCGTCGATCTCAGTTATCGAGTCCACCACTACATCGATCATCAACAGCGAGGCCAGACCGTCTCCTGGAGTTATGACGGAACGCGGTTGCTCACTTCACCCGCCTGGAAATCCTCTGTCGTCTTGAATCGTGGACTTGCGCCTGCCGAAATGCTTGACGCGTTCACCGATTACCCTGCGTTGGGCACCCGGGACCTGGCCCACTTCGGCGAATTTTTTCCCGACCAGAAATTGTTGCTGGCATTCCAGGTCGATCGACCCGAACGCCTGCTGCAGCTGCTGACCTGGCGCGGCGAGAATTCCCAGGACCCGTACGGTACAGCAGAGTGGATGTACCGCGCCACTCCACTGGCACAGGGACAAACGGTCGCCTTCGGCTACACCCTGCGGCTCTACCCCCAATTCACCCGGTTCCATGCCGGCTCCATTGCCAAACTCCAGCCAGCGTCCCGCAATACAACTGGTGATAAACACCTGCTGTTTCACGTTGATTTCGAAGAGGGCGCCGATGCTCGTACCGCGCGCGGGCTGTCCGGCAGCGCAACGATTACCGGCAACGCCCGCTACGAACAATCACCCGGAGGAACCGCCCTGCATCTGCCACCAGGCGCCGCGGTAAGCTACCTGCCACAAGGCAACATCAATCTGCAACGCGGCAAGATCCACCTCCGTTTCAAGCCGCTGTGGCATGGTGGAGACGGGGTGACACGCTATTTCCTGCAACTCCGCGTGCAGCCTGGGTTGATGTACATCGGCAAGCTCGACGACGGGCGATACCTGTGCAACATGTTCGATCTCACCGGTGAGCAACCCTGGCCCCACAGTTCGCTGCGCGATATGGCTCCCGGTGACTGGCACGATGCCACAGTGACCTGGGACACTGCGGCGGGCGAGATTCGCCTGTTTCTGGACGGCAAGCCGGTCGCGCAGTCACGCCAACAACCCTGGAAAATGGGGCGGGTCGACAATCAAAACGGCAACTGTCGACTCGTCTTCGGCGGCGCCCCGATTATGATCGAATCGATCTCGATCTGGGACCGACCAGAGGGCTGACAACTCGGTTGTTCGCAGCGTCGCCTGCTTGCCATCCGCGCGATCAGGCCACCTCGGCGGGAATCTCCACTGCCGCAGCAGGCGGCGTGATCAACAGCCAGGTCAAACCGCCAACACCGCTGATCACGCAAGCCGTGGCAATCGCGCCTGGCCACCCGATCGCGGCCGCCATGATTGGAGTCAGCACGGGAGAAATCAGACCGCCAATATTCCCACCGGTGTTCATAAAGGCACCCGCAAAGCCACCTGACCTGCCACCAATATCGGTAGCGGTTGTCCAGAACACCCCTTCACACATGCCGGCCGCGGCCATCGAAAGCGCCAGAAAGATCGAAACGCTGGCAAAGCTCTCAACATTCACACCAACTAATCCGAATACAGCGCCCAGTCCCATACCACCAATCACCATCAGGCGGCGGCCCCATGCCGTACCCAACCAGCCACAGAGCAGGTCCGTACAACGGCCTCCCAGGGCCATGCCCCCGCCCATTGCCAGCATGATCCAGAACGAAGCCCAGCGTGCGTCCACATCGGGCACCTGCAAGACGTCTTTGAAGTAATAGCCCATCCAATAAAAAAAGAGGTATTGAAAGTAGCCGTAGGCTGCGTAGCTCAGCGTAATGAGCCAAATATTCCCGCTCTCCAGCAATCTCCATGGCGAGCTGCCATCCTCACCCCGCCATTGGCGTGACCGCATCTGACGCGGCCGGATCTGCGGCAGTGTCGGTTCCGCGAACACTCGCCAGAGCAGACCACAAGTCACTAGCATCGCCCCTCCGGCAACGAATGCGAGCCGCCATCCCAGTGTGTCGATCAGCCAACCAAACACCGGGAAACAGCACGCGATACCGACCAGCGCCCCGGCTGTGATCACCCCGTTGGCCGTGGCCCGCCGCGGTGGCCTGATCACCACAGAAACCACATGCGCCGCCCCCGGATGCAGCGGCGCGTTGCAGACACCCGCCAGCCCACGGATGACCAGCAAACCGATCAGCAACGTCGTCGCAGTGGTTGAAATCCAACCCAGGGCCCCGGTCAGCACAACAAATGTTCCCATACCCAACCCAAACCAGCCTAAGACCCGCGATGAGCCAAACCGATCGATCAG
>CAZITS010000116.1:0-10810 GCA_964542185.1 uncultured Pirellulaceae bacterium | reverse complement strand
AAACTATCCAACACTCAGAGATTCTCTCTGACTTTTTTGGAATCTGACTTCCGTCGTACCAGGTGAGCTTGACTGGGGGCATGCCTTCCCGCGCGGGAAATTGATACTGCACCGTCAAACCAAGCGGACAGGTTTCTGGATGCACGCTCGGTCCCACTGCGCTGCATTCTGTCGGGTGCCGAAGTTTCAATGCCCAGAACGGCAAGTCCATGTAATGGCATGCCATATCACCGAGCGTACCTTGGCCAAAATCCCACCAGCGTCGCCACTGCGCGGGGTGGTAACGTCCAGCCGCGTAGGAACGCTCGGGTGCGGGTCCTAACCAGAGATCCCAGCTCAGCGTCTGGGGAGGTTTTTGACCGTCTTTAGGGCGTTCTCCGCCACCCCAGCCTTTGCCCACCCAAACATGGGCTTCGGTCACGTCACCGATGGCTCCCGATTGGATGATCTCAACGACGCGGCGGTAGTTCTCACCTGCATGAATCTGAGTCCCAAGCTGAGTCGCTACTCCGTGTTTCTGGGCAGCTTCGGCAATGATTCGTGATTCGTGAACAGAGTGCGTCAGCGGCTTTTCACAGTAAACGTGCTTGCCCGCCCGAATGGCGCGAATTGTGGCGGGTGCGTGATTGTGATCAGCAATCGCCACTGTCACTGCGTCAATCTTATCTCCCTCCGCTGCGATTAACTCGCGGTAATCTGAATACGTTCGAGCATTGGGAAAATCTTTCTTGGCCCGCGCTAAATAGTTTGCATCGATGTCGCAGACCGCAACAATATTTTCACTGCCAATGTTGCCGATGCTGAAACGCGCCTGATTCGCTGTACCAATGCAGGCAATGTTCAGCTTTTCATTGGCCGATTTGGGGGCGGCGGTTGCGGACTGGCTCCAAACCCCAGTCGACAAAACGGCGGCCCCTGTTGAGGTCGCTTTGACAAATTCGCGGCGCGTCGATTTTGATGGCCATTGATGGGACATGATCCACCCCTATTGGATTGAGAACAAAACGTCTGCAGGCAGCATTCCTGAGATCGATCGATGCGATTCAGATACCAGCCCTCGATCCTACACGAATCTGCCAGGGTTTTCACCACCCAATTCGGGCTGCTGGACGTCTGCTCGGATTTACGACGATTTCTGCGGCGCAGAGAGTTGATCTGCTGCGATCGTTGAATCCAGCAGCCACAAAGCTAGAATTAGCGCACCGCGCTACCGCTGCAGGCAAGTTAAACCGCCTATCTTCCGTAACCCCATTCGCCCCCAATAAAACCGCTATGAAATCGCAGTACCACATCGAAGATACCTCTCAAATCATCAGTCCCGCACTGGTGGTGTTTCGCGACCTCGTTGAAGAAAATTTACGCATGATGGTTGCTATTGCCGGCGACGCCCAGCGACTTCGGCCCCACTGCAAAACCCACAAGATGCGCGAAGTCGTGCAAATGCAGCTGTCGCAGGGCATTGTCAAACATAAGTGTGCCACCTTCGCGGAAGCCGAAATGCTGGCCACCACGGGCGTGCAGGATGTTTTTCTGGCCTACAACCTCGTCGGCCCGAATATCGCTCGCGCCGTCGATTTCCGTCAACGCTTTCCCGACGTAACTTTGTCAGTCACCGCAGATCATGCAGATCCGATTCAACAGCTGGGGCAAGCGATGGCCGCGGCGAAAATCAGCATCGAGGTGCTGCTCGACATCGATACGGGCCAGCATCGCACCGGTTTACCTGTTGGCGAGATGGCCAGCCAGCTCTATCAGCAAATCGCCCAGACCGACGGACTGATCCCGGGAGGACTGCATGTTTACGATGGCCAGAATCATCAGGTCGACATCGACGAGCGCCGCCAGGCAGTCCGCGTCTGTTGGGACAACGTTGTAGCGTTTCGTGACGAATTGGTGCGTTCGGGGCACCCCGTTCCGCGCATCGTAGCAGGCGGCACAGGCTCCTTTCCACTCTTCGCAGAACTCTCTGACGATACGATCGAATTAAGTCCCGGAACCTGTGTGTTTCACGATACGGGATATGAAGAAAACTTTCCCGATCTCGATTTTCAACAGGCGGCCCTCGTGCTCACCCGAGTAGTGAGTCGACCCACATCAAATCGAGTGACCTTTGATCTCGGTTACAAGGCGGTGGCCTCCGATCCACCCGCGGGCGGCCGACTCTCTTTTCCAGGGATACCGGATGCGGTAGAAGTACTGCAGAATGAAGAGCATCTGGTTATTGAGACTGCGGAAAGTGAGCGCTTCACTCCAGGCTGCGAACAGCTCGCCATCCCGCGCCACATTTGTCCCACGTCGGCACTACACAAACAGGCTTACGTGGTCTCAGGCGGCAAAGTCGATGGCACCTGGACCGTGGCCGCACGAGACCGTCAATTGAGCGTCTAGTCCGAGGTCTACGAACCAGGATCGCGACGGCTCGATTCAAACTTCGAGATCATCCAGGTCCTGGATCGCGGCTTTTTGAATGAGCGTCCAGGCCCGCTCGACGTGTTCTTGCTGCGTCTGCAGCTGACCGACCGACAGTCGCAACACCAATTCGCCGTGCAAACGAGTGTGGGTTAGATAGAGTGCGCCCGAACGTTCTGTTCGATCGAGAATCTGCTGGTTGATCCGTTCGCCACCGCGGTGGCGAAAACAAACCAGATTGAGTGCCCGCGGCGCGGCCAGTTCAAAATCCGGATTGGATCCGACCCAGGAAGCAAACTCCTCGGCTAATTGAATATGTCGACGAATCACGCGCTGGATTCCCTCGACGCCGAAACTGCGGATGACAAACCATAATTTCAGCGCCCGAAAACGCCGGCCGAGAGGAATTTGCCAGTCTCGGTAGTCGATGACCTCTCCTGATTCGCTGGCCGTATTCCGCAAATATTCAGGCAGAATCGAAAGTGCTTGCGTGAGCGCGTCTCGTCTCCTCACAAAGAAACAATCGCAATCGAAATTGACGAACATCCATTTGTGGGGATTGAAGCAATAGCTGTCTGCAAATTCCAAGCCCTGATGGATCGACCGAAATTCAGGACAGATAGCCGCGGTCCCAGCCATTGCCGCATCCACATGCAACCAGAGTTGCTCGCGCTGGGAGATTTCACCGATGGCGGAAAGCGGATCGATAGCACCACTGGATGTCGTACCCACCGTGGCTGCGACAAAAAAGGGCACATTTCCAGACGCACGATCACGTGCGATCTCCTCTGCCAACTGGTCTGGACGCAATGCGAATTGCGCGTCGGTCTCAATCCGGCGTAACTGCTGGCTGCCTAATCCGGCAATCCGCATGGCCTTTTCAATGGAAGAGTGGGCCTGCTGTGAGGTATAAGCGACCAGCGGACAGTAGACGCCGCGGCGGTTGGACTCTCCCTGGGTGGCCTGTTCGCGTGCCGCCAGCAACGCGCATAAACTGGCGCTGGACGCGCTGTCCTGAATGACACCGCCTCCCTGGGATGTGGACTGAAAGTGATCTGGCAGTGCCAGCATCTGGGCAACCCAGTCCAGCACATGGGTCTCCAGCTCGGTACAAGCCGGACTGGTGGCCCACAACATTCCCTGAACGCCCAATCCGGCCGACAACAATTCACCCAGAATGGACGGTCCGGAATTGTTACACGGAAAAAAAGCAAAAAAGCTGGGACTTTGCCAATGGGTGATCCCAGGCAACACGATGTCCTCGACATCCCGCATCAAGTCCGCAAACGGTTCACTTTGCTGGGGAGGGTGTTGCGGTAACTGGGAACGGATCTCACCTGGCTGGACACGCGCCAGTACCGGAAATTGATCGACGCGACCCAGATAGTCGGCAATCCAATCCACCACCTGATGCCCATGCCGGCGAAACTCCTCGGGTGTCATCAACGGCTCTCCGTAGACCTGGTGCTGTGATTTACTGCACGTGTTCCACATCCACGCGATCAGCCAATCGCTGCAAATGCCCTTGCAGCGCTCGCGGGGAAACCGCTTGCTGACTGCGCAACGCGCGAGACAAAGGACCCGCCGCGCCAGTGGTTCGCAACCGCGCCAAATAGTCGCAGAGAAGCGTCCGCCGCTGGGGTGTGGTTTCCAGCAGCCAATGTGTCCATGCCCAGGCTTCGGCATAATCGGTCAAGGACATCTCACTAACGGTTGTCAGTGATTCCAGTCGCTCCAAGTCCGGTTGCCATTGACGCTGTCGCCGTTGCCGGTCCAATTCCTGCAGATGCGCAGCGTGGAACCCCTGCTGTCCACGTTTCACTTCGTAGTACTCGGCAAGGCCCTCATCCAGCCAGAGAGGCAAGTTGGGAACCACTGCATGAAGATATCCGTGCGCCACTTCGTGGCGCAGATCTTCAGCTACGTGCTCTCCCCAATGCGCAAATACCGTCAGCCGCGTGTCGCTTTCGATGAAGAACGCCCGGCGGTCGGGATAGAGGGGAAAACGGTCCGTAAAGTAATTCCGGTAATCTTCACGGGTGGCAAACAAATAGATGTAGATGCGTTCATCGGAAATCGGTAATTGCAGCTGGTTGGCAATCTCTTGACGACGTGCCACAAGTTCATCCAGTAGCCGGTGGTGCCGCGCGAGTGCGAAATCGCTGTGGATGACCAACTGTTCCCGAATCAACCGTTGATCGTCAGGTAGCAAATTCTGATGGGAGGGGAGCGCGCAGCCGCAACAAACCAGCAGGGAACCGACGATGCACAACCTGTGCCACATAGGAACGATTCTCGGGCAGGGATTCTCGGGCAGCGGAAGGGTCGAAAAGGCGGGGGATCCTAACAGATCCTGTTTTCGAGGCGAACGTCAAACCGGTATTTTCAGCCGCCCCAGACGAGAGCGGCGGGCAGGCCGAACGGTTCGCGATTGCAGGCGAGCGCCAGACTACCTACGATGAGGCCTGCTGTGAAAGCGCCATTTTCCTCAATCGACAGGGATTTATCTGATGAAAAGTTTCACCACGGGAAACTGGCGCTGCTGCGATTTACTGCTGATCACACTGACCCTGCTTTTGGCAGCAACTACCCTTGCCACAATCTCCGGTTGTGGTGATAGCTCTACCTCGCCCGACACGACGGTGCAGCGATTTGAACCGGCTGACCCGGAAGTACCTGTCGCAGACACGGTGACAGCACAACAGCCAACCCCAGCGACAGAACCGGCCCGGCAAGCTCCCGTACTGGATGCTGCCCCGCCGCCCAGTGTGGCTGCCCCACAGATCGCCGACTCAGCTGCCCCACCAACTCGCGCGACAGATCCAGTTGCTGGCGAGCCAGGCGGTTCCCAGCCAACCGCGCAGCGCCCAGCGCCTCCCCAACCCAACACAGACGAAGCCAGTGTCGCGCAGGCGGAAGCACTCTTGAAAGCGGCTGGTGCATTTTATGCAAAAGCCGAATCCCTCCAGGTTGACTCGGAACTGGCGCTACAGCAGGAGGTTGGAGGTAACGCACAGAAAGTAGCACAAGAGCGAAAATTCGCACTTCAGAAACCCAATAAATGGATCATTGCCACGGAGGGCGGACCCAGCTCAATCGACATGATCTCCGACGGCAAGATCTTGGTACAGTTTAATCGGCAGCAAAATAGCTATCTGGAAATGGACGCACCCGAAAATCTCAATGCACTACTAGGTGCATCATCGCAAGGTCCGCCAGCCTCACAACTGCTTTCGCAGGCCGGCATGTTCTTCGGAAAGCTGATTGGTGAAGACCCGTACCAGGCATTGCGAGAACACGCCACCCAAGTCGGCTACCTCGGTCAAGAAGAGATCGCTGGGAAAAAAGCGCATCGCGTGGTTGTTTCTTCCACGATTTTTCGTTCGGATTTCTGGATCAGTGCGGGACCGGAACCGCTTATCTTGAAAGTCGATTCGGACCTGTCAGCGGCGATCAAAACACTAATTCCTCCGGGGGCCAATCAAGGCGATGTGCGGATGACCGTCTCGGAATCCTTCCACAACTGGCGCGTCAATCAAGAAATTCCCGCCGAGACCTTCGCATTTAACCCACCACCGGGCGCCCAAAAAATCGATCCTGGAGCACTGGGAGGCGCCCCACCAGATGCAGGGCCCAAAGTTGGCCAGGACGCACCGGAGATTCAAGGTGCAGACCTCGATGGTGCTCCCTTCAAGTTGTCTGATTACCGAGGGAAGGTCGTGATGTTGGCCTTCTGGGGTGACTGGTGAGGTGCCTGCAAACGGATGATTCCACACGAGCGGTCGCTCGTGCAAAAGCTACAAGGCCGTCCCTTTGCGTTTATCGGAGTGAACAGCGATCCCAAAGAAACAGCGCTCGCGTCCGTCGAACGCAATAAAATCAACTGGCGTTCATTCTGGGATGGTGGTTCACCAACCGGACCAATCGCTACCGCCTACCAGGTTCAGTACTGGCCGGCCATCTATTTAATTGATGGTGACGGAGTCATCCAGCACAAGAATCTGCGCGGCGCGGAATTGGATCAGGCTCTGGACGAGATGATTGCCGAACTGGAAACCGCAACTCCGAACACGGAAGCGCCACCAGCTACGGAAGAGCCCGACGAAAAACCAGCACCCTGAGTGCACCGCTGTGCTGCAGCGCCACCCAGGTCGTGGCCGGCGCAATACATCAGTCCACTGTCGCGGGCCATGGAGGGCTGGTGCCGTGGATAGAAAATGCTGTCACTGCGAATCTAGTGGGATTCCCAACCCCTGCAGGTAGGCCTTGCTGGACTCCAGGGCCGACCAGACGTGCGCGCCGGGCGCAATTTCGAACAATCCAGGACAATCGAAACCCTGCTGGACAATACACTCTGCCAGTGCCTGCCAATCCAGCTCACCCGATCCCATCCGATCGAGAACCTGGCCTCCCTGTCTTTGCTTGAAATGGATCATTGACACCGTTTGTGGATCGAGTGAGCCAGTCACCTCCAGCGGATCAATCAGGTCACCGGGAAATAGAAGATTGCAGGGATCGAAGCAGAGTTGCAGGCAATCTGCCGCGGTTCCCAACTGCGCGCGGGCCGCTGTGAAAACATCAAAAAATGGACCCCATGGCTGGAGCGAGTGTTCCACCGAGAGACGACCACCTCGATCGCTCAATGCGCGTGCCAGGCGGACCAGATTTGCAGCCACTTGCGAGGTATTCGCGGCGGCAAAATGCTCCGCCGTCGTATGAAGATCTACCAACCGGAGGTGCGGTCCCGCCGTACCGGTGACAGCGCCTGCCGCCTGGCTGGCCGCCGCAAACAGTGGATCATCTGGAGATAAATCGGTGCTCAGAAAACCGATGGAGATCGCCACATTGAATCGGATTTCAGGAAAGCGCGCCGCGAGTAGTGCCAGCGGATCCGGGCCCGGTATCTGCTGTGCATCTTCGCACGTCCCGAGACTCCCCTGTCTCAGCTCGACCGCCTCAAATCCACTCTCTACCGCCCGCGCAATCAGCGACTCAAGTGACTCGTTCTGGGTCAATTGTGTAGCCCAGCAATTACTTACCAATCCGCAAATCATAGAACCTGCCCCAATGCTGCGGCGATGACGATCATGTGATACCGCACACCTATTGCTCGCGATCGAAAGAATCACCAGCCCTTAAGAAGACGTCGGCTATGTGCTCCGGTAAAAGTGGTGCGCCGCCCGATTGTGTACAAACATACGCTGCCAGTTGACATGCGTAGCGATTGATCTCGTCTAACGAATCGCCTCGCAACAGGCCCATCACTAGAGCCGCGGTGTACATATCACCGGCGCCGACCGTATCCTCAACTACTACGGATGTCGGACGGTAGTCGCTCTGTTCTTGTGCCGCTACCAGCACAGCCCCGTCTGGACCGCGAGTCAATGCCACACAGTCAAAAGAGAACAGATCTCTCAAACGCTGCAACACTTCGATCGTCTCACCTGACAACTGATACCGCCGTTGCAGCGCTTTCAGTTCTTCCGTGTTTAATTTAAGTACGTTCGCCCGATTCAGCGATTCGCGCAGAGTTGCGTCGTCGTAATAGGGTGGACGCAAATTGAGATCCAACACCCGCAACGCTCGCTGGCCGGTGGCATCCAAAAAACGGTGAATCGTGCGCTGGGCAACGCTTTGACGCTGCCCGAGTGTCCCGAAACACACCGCTGCCACGCGGGGTGCCATTTGCATCAATGCTTCCGTGCCCTCGAGATGGTCCCAGGCTTCTTCTTCCCCAAACGCATAGTGAGCGACACCATCTTTATCCAGCGTTACCTGAACCTGCCCCGTGGCGAACCGATCACTCTGGCCGACAAAACGAGTCGATAAGCCGGGACGTTGAAGAACTTCACAGGCCTGCTGCCCGAGCGGATCGTCACCGACGCGACTAACCAGATAAACTTCCGCACCCAGAGCTGCGGCATGACAGGCAAAGTTCGCCGGAGCACCACCAAAGCGACGACCGCTGGGCAAGAGATCCCAGAGTATCTCCCCGAGGCTGGCGATAGTCGGCCGCGCCGAACCGGTAATAAACGCCTGGCTGCTCAATCCCTTTACCCGTCGTCATCCCCCGTCGTCACCGAGGTACCTGGCTTTCCCTGGGGTCCGTTATCCAACCCGCGTTAACCCGGGTATCGACCGACCATGGTAAATATGATGGGGCCGGTCGACTTCGTCATACCAGGCCGCTGTAGATGGAATCCCCAGGCATTCATAAATAGTTGCTGCCATGTTTTCGGGCTTTTGCGGACTGTCCGCCGGATAGGCCGCGATCTTGTCACTGGCACCAATCACGTTCCCCCCCTGTACACCACCACCAGCAAAAAAGAGGGTTTGTACTGCGCCCCAATGGTCGCGACCAGGCTCGTGGTACGAATCAGCCAGCAACGAGAGCTTGGGAGTTCTGCCAAATTCACCACCCATCACAATTAACGTTTCGTCGAGGAGCCCCTTGGACTCCAGATCGTCCAGGAGTGCTGACAGCG
The DNA here is from genome assembly GCA_964542185.1 of uncultured Pirellulaceae bacterium. Classification (GTDB taxonomy): domain Bacteria; phylum Planctomycetota; class Planctomycetia; order Pirellulales; family Pirellulaceae; genus UBA9264. The sequence continues at coordinate 1,916 of CAZITS010000116.1, read as the reverse complement.
CGCGATCTGTTGGCGGTAGTAGTTTTTCACGCAACCTCCAGAACGCCTCTCCGTGCGTGTCCCACCCCTCATTATTTCCCAGGTTGACTTGAATCAGATTGACACCTGATTCGACCAGTCGTGATGCCATCAGCAAGGACCAGCCAAAACTGTTGCGTCCATAGCGATCCTGGGTTTGATCATCGACCTGTGTCACATCAATCGCCCGCCGCACGGCACCGCTACTGAGCAATGAAATCGCCGATTGCCGCTGACGATCGTAACCGCTGACTTGCGCCGAGTCTTCCAAAGCGCGTCGCTGCCCATCGATCGTCTGCAACAACTGCAGGCGTCCCTCAAACCGTCCCGCCGCCATACTTGCCGGCAGTTTGAGGTTCGGCGCCTGAAACACCGTGGGCGTTATGCTCTTGGGCTTTTTTTTGGGCAACTGGTAGAACGTGTACTCGGGATACGCGCCTCTCCAAAAGGGATCGCCGTACGCGGTCGCTTCGACAAAAAACGGATCACGGTGGCGACCCATCTGGCCACCGTAGGCACCCGGTATAACACCTCCGCCCCAATGAATAAGTCGCTCCGGCAGTACCACAGCAGGTGGCAGATTGTGGTTTCGTGCGGGCAGTGCGTCACCCACGACGGAAGCGATCGAGGGCCAATCACTGGGCCGCGGTTTTCGATCCCCTTGAAAACCGGATGAACGGACCGATCGACCGGTCAACATAAAATAGTGGCCCAGGGTGTGCCCGTTCGTGGGATGCGTCAGGGAGCGAACTAGCGCCCAATGCTGGCTGCGCTGCGCCAACATCGGCAGGTGCTCACAAATTTCGATTCCCGGAGTCTGCGTCGCGATCGGTTTGAATTCGCCCCGTACGTCATCAGGAGCGTCTGGCTTCAAATCAAAACTGTCCTGCTGAGCCAGCCCACCGGAAAGAAAGATGTAAATGCACGATCGAGCGGTACCGCCCGTTGTTACGCCGGCCCCTGCCACGCGCGGTGCTGCCCGGAGGCCTTCCAGATGATTGAGCCCCATTCCCAGCATTCCCACAGCGCCGGCCTGGACCGCCGTGCGCCGAGAGTAACCGGGATGGTTCCAGCGCTGTCCGATCATGAGTCACTCTCCGAAGAAGGGGCTACATACTGGCAGTATACCGTCCTTTCGACCAGAAAGCGGGGCCTCTTTACCCAAACAACTGCCTGTCATCGCCCAGCACCAGCAATCCCCAAACTCCTGCAGCGTCGGAAGTTAGACATCCAAATTGCGGACGTCCAGGGCGTGTTTCTCGATAAACTCACGCCGTGGCTCGACCCGCTCACCCATCAACACTCGGAATAAATCGTCCGCGGCTGCCACATCTTCCATTTCCACCCGCAATAGCGTGCGGTTTTCCGGATCCAGCGTTGTCTCCCGCAGTTCTTCGGCATTCATTTCTCCCAATCCCTTGAAACGGGTCAACTGCAGGCCTTTCTCCCCCGCGGCCCGCACCGCATTGAGCAGGCTGCGGAGCTCCTCCAGCGGAATCGTGCTTTCACCTCGTTGCAATTCATAGCGGGCCTCTTCGACGCCGGTCCGCTCCTGGGGAATCAGAGACTGAATGTCAAAACCTAATGCCCGTAAATCTGACAGCCCGGTGTTAATCGTTCGCATTTCATGCAGTTCAACAATCCGCAGTCGCGAGACCTGGCCGTTGGATTCGCCCTCTCCCTCCTGGTTCTCGTCCGTGGCCAATCCGTCTTCCGCAGGCTTGTGTTCCTGCTTGAACTCCTCCAGCTTGTCTCGGTCAGCGAGCCAATGTTCCTCCCCGCCCAGAAAAACGCGATACACGGGAAGCCGTTCTGTTTCTGGATCGATCAGGCTTGCGTGGGCCCTCAAATTGATCCCCCGGCGCTCCAGTGCCGTCAGTGCTTCTTCCATCGTCGCC
>CAZITS010000115.1:0-10912 GCA_964542185.1 uncultured Pirellulaceae bacterium | reverse complement strand
CGAGCGCAGTGCCGACGGAGATCTTCAGCGCACCACGCCGTGTCACAGCCGAAAGTGGGGCGTGGTGAGTCGTCTGGGAGATTTGATGTCGATTCATGGTGTTTTGCGCCAAGGTGTGTTGCGCCGGGTTGTGGGCGCGCAGCTCAGTAGGTTTGGAATTCAGTCGATTGCAGGAGGGCCCAAAAGAAACTGGCAATCTGAGATGGTTCCGTCGAGACAGGGGAGGCGCTGAAACCTTGGCGCTCAGGTCCCTCAGGCAGGCGTCCCAGCGTGCTTAGATAAATCGTATCCAAACGCTGGTCGGCGTCCGGCAGTGTAGCAATGTGCGGGACGGATAATCCACGTGACAGGCACTGCGAGACAAACGGGCCATTCATGCGCCAGAGTGCCTCGCTGGTGGGGCTCATCGCACGTCGTGCTGGGGCACGCATCTGCTTTAGCCAGACGCCGGCGTCCGTGTATTCCTTGCGAACTTTGATGAGGGTTTCACGGTGTTTGTTCTCAACGTCGGCCGCCAGTAACGCTAGTTCTTCGGCGGGCGGCAACCGGTCGGCCAGATAAGCAAAGGGGCCCTGGCGGATCTTTTCGGCACCTTCTCTGAGCAGCCGCACGCGCTGATGGATTCGTCCGTTGCGCTCTTCGGTGAGTAAGGGTGCGGCCTGTTCACCCAGCTGATAGATCCGTTTTTCCTCGCCGGTGGCGCGCAGGACCGCGGCGAACCATTGGTCGGCGTTCAGTTTGCGGCGTGGAGCCCGATGCCACCAGGTATCGGCAGCGGAGGCATCGCCGTGCGGAACTTGAAACGCCTGGCTGAGCACAATGCTGCGGATCAGCCACTTGATGTCATAGTTTCGTTTGGTGAAACCCTCGGCAAGGCGCGTCAGTAAACTGGCGTGACGCACCTCTTCGTCGGGTGAAAACCCGTCGGGCGTCGCCACAAAACCGCGTCCGGTCAGTTCGAGCCAGAATCGATTGACGGCGGTGGTGGCAAACCACGGGTTGTCTTTGTGTGAAACCCAGCTGGCGAATTGTTCTCTCCGGTTTCGCTCGAGTGCATCTGCGTTCTGGATTGGGGAGCCGCCCAACGGGGCAGGTTTGATGTCCTCGGTGGCGTCAGCATTCGGTAAACGAACTTCCCCTTTGTCGACGTCTGCCACGGCCCGGTTTTCTCCACCGCCGCCATCGATGGCGGCGTCGCCGCCGGGCAGACTGCTAATACTGGTTTCGCTACGACCGATATCGGGGAAACGTTCGTCGAACTTGTCTTTGCCCACAACGTTGATGTCCCAGCTTTCCGTACGGGCAAAGAAAGCTGCCAGCCCCCAGTAATGCTCCTGCTTCCAATCGCTGATATAGGGGTGGTCGTGGCACTGGGCGCAGGCCAGATTGCGACCGAGGAAAAGGCGGGTAATGGCGTCAGCATACTCGTTCGGCTCGCCGTCGAAGTAGACGCCGAAGTTGGCTCGGCCGTCGATGGCGATGTTTCCCTGAGTCGCGATCAGGTCTGTGGCAATGCGAGCCCAGGAACGGTTTTCGGCCATCGCCTGGCGGCCGTATTGATAGAGAGTGGTCAGGTTAGTTCCCTGGCCCTTCACTTCCCGCAGCGCGGTGATCCAGTCCCGCAGTCGGAAGCCCCAGTAGTCGGCGTAATGGCTGCGGGATAATAACTGGTTAACTTTTGCCTGTCGCTTGTTCGCCGAGTTGTCTGCGAGAAAGGCGCGGACCTCCGCGGCCGTAGCGGGTGTACCATTGAGCGCCAAGCTGACGCGCCGCAGAAAGGCCGCATCCCCAATGATCCCAATCGGCCCCAGCTTCTGCTGGTTCCACAGTTCTGTGAAATAGCGGTCGATTGTTGTGGCGCTGTGTTCGATCCCGCCGCTGGGAAGCTGCTGATGCGGTGTGACGGCCGGAGGTGGCGCATCCGCTGCGGCGAGTGGTGCCGACAGGCAGCAAACGAACAGGACTGTGACCAGTCGCGCTGACTTGCGGGGAAGCCGCCAACGGTTGTTCAGGGACATGAGCGACAGGGACAGTCTGAAGAGGATCGGGGTAAAGTATTCGGTACCTGTACCTTAACCGGATTGCACAGCAATTGGTACGTGTGTGGCCGACGGGCAGAAGGACTGTGGGTGAACCAGTGCCTTTCCTGCGCGCCCTGCTCTCCCCGGAATAATTGCAGGCAGGCATATCGTCCCAGTGGGCTGCGACGCCCCTCGAGTTTTCTTCCGCAGCCGGTACGCCAAGGTGCTGCGGGGCAGTTTGCCTCTGATTTTGAGATCCGCTCCTGACTTCCTCGCAGTTGCATTGAGTAAGATATGCAGGCTTTCCTCCTGTGACCAAAGAGGTAGTTATGAACGATTGGGTGAACCAGACGTATCGGCTGTTGATTTCAGGGGCCAAGTCTGCCGCTGGCGGCGGAGGTGCCGTTTGCGCACGCGTCTGCGGTTCCAGCTTTTCTCGTACACGGAATCCGAACCGAATGCTGCCTGTTGTCCTGTGCGTGTTGTTGGGTGCGGCCAGTACGGTTTTGCAGGCACAGCAAAGGGATGTGTTTGAGAAACCCCAACGGCTTGAGTATGGCGATCCCGCCACGATCGCCCCCATGATGGGGCCTGTTATGACGATCGATTGGGATCGCGATGGCAAGGAGGATCTGGTCGGTCGCAATTACTGGTGGCCGGAAGCTCCCAAGTGGTGGCGCAACACGGGGCAACAGCACCAGGGTGTGACGTTGTTTGAGCGTGCCGGACCTGGTGGGATCGATGAACGCCGTTACGGTGACCCGACCTGTACGATGATCGGGCATTTGGATGGGGACGCATTCGCGGACGCGGTGGTAGCTACGCCACAAGGGTACGAGTGGCATGAGGACACGACGACTACCGGGATCCGTCGCTTCGTCAAGCGTGGTATGTTGGCATCGGCGGTCGGCGGGAACCTGCCGTTGCCTGAGTCAGGGGAAGAGCCTCCCGCCTGTTGGCTGGCTGATTTTGATGGCGACGGGCGTTCTGACCTGGTGATCGGAACACGGTCGGTGGGGATGGATCGCTATTTTCCGCCGGGGGCGATCGGGTTTGGGCGAGGCTGGCAGGATCACACCTGGTTACCGCGCGACGTGACCGCCACTGTCTGGCTGCACCGCAATGTGGGGCAAACGCAAGCACCGCGATTGGGGAACGGCAACCTCGTGCTGGCGGGACCAGGTCGACGCGCGCTCACGTTCTTTGATCATGCCGAGCCGGTGGTGGTCGATTTTAATGGGGATGGGCTGCGCGATCTGCTGGTGGGAACGCTCGACCGGGTAGTGGTATTCTTGAACCGCGGCCCAGGCCCCGGGATGACTCGATTGGATGGCGGACACGCCTTGACCTTCGCGGGTCGCGAAGAGCTGCCTTATGCAAACCGCACGTTTTTTGCGTTTCGCGGATCACAGGGACAAGTGCATCTGCGAGTCGGTGGGCCACTGGCCAGCGAAGCAGTGCAGCTTGATCGTGACGATCCTTTTGCCTTTGGCCCACTGAGAGCGATTCCGTTTCGCGGGGCAGAACTGCGGCTCGATGATTTTTCGGTTCCCTCGGCTGCCGACTGGGATGGCGATGGCAAGATTGATCTGATCGTGGGCGGGCAGGACGGTTGGATCTGGTTCTTCAAAAATCTAGATCCCACAGGGGGCGTAGCGCGGTGGTCCGCTCCCCAGGCGGTGGAGGCCGATGGGCGCGTGATTCGGTTTGCGGATCATGAGTGTCTGCAGGGACCCGTGGAGCGGTTGTGGGGGTATTCCAATCCGACCGTTGCGGATTGGGATCTCGACGGCGATCTGGATTTGGTTTGCGGTTCGATGCAGGATACGTATGTCTGGTATGAAAATGTGGGGGATGTCCGCCAGCCGAAACTGATGTACCGCGGCCCCCTGCAGTGTGGTGATGGAGACGGCGTCCCTGTTGCCAGTGGATGGCGCAGCCGTCCAGGGATTGGTGACCTGGACGGTGACGGTTTGCCCGATTTGATCGGCGTCGACGGGCAGAGTCGGCTCTGCTGGTGGCGCCGAGTACGTCGCGACGGCGTGTTGCGTCTCGCTGTTGCCGAGCTTCCTGTCGACCATGCCGGCAAGCCGTTTGTCGTCGCCGGCGAGGGGCGGCATGTCGGCCGTACCAAGATTGCCGTCTGCGATTGGGATCATGACGGTCGCGTGGACGTACTCTGTTCGCCCGTGATCGCTCAAAATCGTGGTTACCAGTTGTTTTACAGGAACATGGCAGTCCGCGAGGGTACGGTGGTGTTGCGGTCGGAACCGCAACGGATTGTCTTGAACAATGTCGCGACGCCACCGTTCACGCATTATGCGATGTGTGAGCCCGTCGATTTTGACGGAGATGGCCAGTGGGAAGTATTGGCTGGATTTGATCGCGGCTTTATCTACTACTGGCGTGAATGACAGCGCCTGGTCTCCGTGTTCGCGTGGTTGCTCAAGCTGCCAGGTGCTCACCATAATCTCTGCTTCCTGCGGACCGTCTGCACGTCACGAATCCACACGGGTGGTTCAACAAAGCAGGCGTGCCTGCAGTCCGAAACCATGGGAACCAGAGAAAGGCGGATGAGAGACAGGTGACATTCACGACACGAGCAATCGGAAATACGGATGTTCAGGTGACCGCCTTGGGATTTGGCGGTGGGCCGTTGGGACAGATGGGGGATGAGATCAGCGAAGACGCCGCGTCGTCGCTGGTGTCGGCCGCCTGGGCATCCGGAGTTCGGTATTTTGACACGGCTCCTTTGTACGGCCACGGGTTGAGCGAAAAGCGATTGGGTGTCGGGCTGAGCGGCTACCCTCGTGACGAATTTGTGGTGTCCTGCAAGGTGGGGCGTCTGCTGGTGCCCGCCACCGCGGAGAACCGGAATCCGATGTCACTGGACACCGAGCCGTTCGGCGCATGTTACGACTATTCGTATGATGGCGCTCGACGATCCCTGGAGGCCAGTTTGCAACGCCTGGGGCTGGATCAGATTGACATCCTGCTGTGCCACGACATCGATGTCTGGACGCATGGTGCAGCGCAGCCCAGTATTCTCGAGACCGCTGCACGTGGCATCCTGCCGGCGATGTGTGAACTGCGTGCGGCTGGGGTTGTGCGGGCGATTGGCCTGGGTGTCAACGAAGCAGCCGTTTGCTCCCAGGTGATGAAACACTTTGACGTCGATTGTTTTTTGTTGGCTGGTCGATTTACCTTGCTTGAGCAGGAACCGTTGGACGAGTTGCTTCCCCAGTGTGAGCGGAACCAGGTTTCGGTGATTGTCGGCGGTCCGTACAACTCCGGGCTGTTGGCAGTCTCGGACCGGCAGGATGCCACCTATGATTATCACCCCGTGGACAGGGAACGCTGGGAGCGCGCCTGTCGGCTGCGTGCCGTCTGCGACGCACATGGCGTTGACCTCAAAGCGGCGGCGCTGCAGTACCCGCTGCGGCATCCCGCCGTCGCGTCCGTGATTCCTGGCGTGTGGAAGTTGCCGGAGGTGGCATCCAACAGGGACTGCGCGACCGCGCCGTTGCCAGAGGCGCTGTGGGAAGAGCTGGCTGCGGAGGGTCTGGTACGCAAGATCGCGGGCTGCAGGCCCTAATCGTTGCCAGCGTCCGATTGGCTGCCGGCCAGGAAGCAGATGTCGTCGACCTCCAGGTCGGAGGTGCGGCCCGCGCGGCAGAGAATTTGGAACAGTTGACTGACCTCTGAGAGGTCCACTTCCGTGGAGATGTCAGACATCGGGATTTCGATGACATGCCATTTGCCGTCACGGACAAAACCGTACGGATCCTGGCCAGGCTGAAAGCGGATCCACTTTTGGCCGATGCTGTCGACGTTGCCGCTTTTCATACCAATCAGAAAGGATGCTGTGGAGCGCGTTTTCAGGCAGAAGTGCAGTCTGGCACCGGGACGACCGTAGCTGGAGAGGTCGTGTTTGACGTCCGGCGTGAACGCCGCGCCGAACCAATTGACACCTGGTGTGGAACGCAGGCGTTTACTCGCGCGTCCCTCGTAGGGTTGGCCGCGTTCTTGTCGGAGCGTTTTTTCCCAGATGTAGAAGTTGCCCTCATCTCCTAACGCAAAGGCGCCCCCATCGCGGTGGGCGGCGGACTCTGTGTAAACACCGAAATTCCCCTGCGTCGGTGTCGGCCTGGCGACGCTGGGCTGCCACCAGACATTGTCGATGGAGAGATTCAAAGCCGTTTGCGGTGCATCGCCCGCGATCATGAACATCTGGTGGATCGTCTGGAAGTCGATGTTGGCGAAGCGGTTCAGTGGGATCGCCACCGTTTGCCATTTTCCGTCTCGAGGGAAACCGAATTCGTCACTTGCGTTACCAAGTGGCAAGAAGAACTCTCCGCCCCGGGAACTTTTGATGCCGACCCGCATCGGCGCCGTCGAAGTCGTTTTGATGTCGAAGTGGAGCAGTCCGTCGGAGTAGCGTTTCATATTGCGGAAATTGGGCAGAAAAACACCCATTCCGAACCATTGTCCCTCTGCGATGTCAAAGGACCAGCACTTCCGACCTTCGGATGGGGAGCCAGTATTGGCGGCTGGCTGCATGTTATTCCAGGTGTATAGGGCGGCAGCCGAGCCGTAGGCAAAGTCGGGTGAGTCACCGCTTTGAAAGGTCAGGCCGTTACGCACCGAGGTGCGTTCCGTATAGACACCGAAGCTCCCCTGCTCTGCATGATCCTTGGAGAAAAATGTTCTGGTGTGGGTATTTCTGGTGAGTCGAATCCAGTCCACGAGCATTTTCGCGGGAAAGGTTGCGGTCACGTCCTCCGGCCGCGAGATTCCCGTGTAAGACGTATCCCAGCCACCGACCGCAACGTTGAGGATCGGGAAGCAGGGTTGGTGGAATTCCCGGAAGTGAGAGGAGCTGATGTCCCACGACCCATATTCGATGTCGTCCAGAAAGAACTTCAAGTGCTGTGGCGTCCAGGAAACCTTGTAGACGTGATAGCCCCGGTTCAGGTCAACAGGCGCATCGTGCCAGGCGTCAAGGGTTGTTTTTTTCTGGCCGGCGCCGGCAAAGTGCAACGCACAATTGATCCGACGCTGCTGCAGCCCGGCGGTAATCCCCCCTTTGCCGCCGATCTCCAGGATGTCGATTTCACCGCACTGCGGCCAGGGGATGGCAGGGGCATTGTTGCCCAGCATCCAGAACGCGGGCCAGACTCCGTTCGCTGTGTCGGGCACTTTAATCCGGGCTTCCAGGGTTCCATACAGGAACGCGAAGCGTCCTTGCGTGACCAGCCTGGCGGAGGTGAAGGGCTTGCCGAAGTAGGACTCGCGGCGGGCGGCAATCACCAGGTTCCCGTTGTCGATGTACGAGTTTTCCCGGCGGGCTGTGTCGAATTCGAGCTGGCCGTTGCCGAAACCGTGACCGCCGACGTCGTGGATCCAGACCTCGGAGTCGATCTGGTCGCTGTTGAATTCATCGGACCAGACGACCTGGGATTCGATGCGAGTCGCGGTCAGGCAGAGGGCCAGCAGGCTGACAAACGATGTGCAGCGGTTCATGGCGATTTCCTCTCGCAGTGGGCACGGTGGCGTCGGCGAGGCCGCCCACGTTCTATCGGGTGGGTCGACTCGTAGCAGACTGCGTGGGGGTCGCAGTTTAGAGCAGCAGCCTGCCTTTCAGGACTGAGGCAGGTGACGCGGTCAGTCCCGAGAGCCCGGGGTAATTTTCAACGTGATCTTCTTTTTTCCACGCTGCACTACGATCTTCGTTTCTTCGCCAATTTTTAGTGCGCTGATCGCTTGCGTGTAGTCGTAGATGTTCTCGATCTTTTTGCCAGCCAGTCCGACAATGATGTCGCCGGCCTTGATGCCCGCCTTGGCCGCGGGGGCGCCCTTTCTGGCGCCACTGAGCAGTACTCCTTTGACTTCCTCCGCGTAGTCGGGGATGGTCCCGAGGTAGGCGCGTAAGGCACCTCCAGTCCGTTCTTGCGGTGCGGCCTGTTCGAGGTAATCCGGGGGCGACTCACGCATTGCCAGTGACCGCGTCACCAGTCCCATCAGGCGCGCGATCGATGCGGCGCCCTCGTAATTCAGAGTGTCGGGCGTGTCACGTGGCGTGTGGTACTCGCTGTGGGACCCCGTGAAGGCAGAGAGGACTGGCACGCCATAGCTATAGAACGATTTGGCGTCGGTAGGTAAATAGCTGTCTTCCTGGAGCGTGATCGACAGGCCGACAGGTGCGTTGCGGCGTTCCAGCTCGCTACGCCAGATACTGGACGAGCCGATTCCTTGCAGCACGACACTTTTGTCGAGACGTCCGACCATGTCCATATTGATGCAGGCTGCGACGGCCGGGTAGATCGATCGACGCTGTCCACCATGCGGATTGTCGGCCGGCTTCTTTTCTCCGCCGGGTTTCTTTTTGGGCTCGCCTTTAGCTGGTGCAGTAGCGGCACCAGTGGCAGAGCTGGTTTGGGGATCGCTTGCTGGGGCCGTCGTGGGTTTGTTGTTCGCAGTGGCGGTAGCCGCCTGTGCGTGATGCGCATGCTGTCCATACGACTTGACGAAATGGTCCGATCCGAGCAGGCCGAGCTCTTCACCGGACCAGGCCGCAAACAGGACGTCGCGTCGTAGTTTCAGTTTTCCGTCTGCTTTCCGGCTGCTGAGATATTCAGCGATTTCAAGAACCGCGGCGACCCCCGAGGCGTTGTCGTCCGCACCGAAGTGGATCTGCTGCGACTCGTCATCCCGTGCGAGGGAAGAACTGCTGGCTCCTTTGCCGAGGTGGTCCACGTGGGCGCCGACCACGATGACCTGGTCGCTCGGTTTTTCAGCCGACTGCAAGCGGGCGAGTACGTTGCGGCCCCGCCCTTTGACGCGGTTGACTTCGACCTGGGCGGCGACCTGAACGCCTTTCAAGGCGAAGCCCATGGCGAGGGAACCGGTGTCGAGCTTGTCTTGCAAGGCCTTCAGCCCTTTTTTGCCGCTGGCATCGAGCCAGGATTGGACGACGGCATCGGTGACGCTGATTACCGGCAGACTCGACCCAGCCAGGATACCGTCCAACCGCAAGGGAACGAGCTGGCTGTTGGATTTGGCGTTGGGGCCGGTCACCACGATCAGACCTCGCGCGCCTTTGTCCCTGGCTACGGTTGCTTTGAAGCGAAGCTGCGACGCACGTGAGAGCTGCTGGCGGCGTTCCGGAGTGACGTTTTCTGGCATGTAGCGGAAAACGACAACCCATTTTCCTTTGACGTCCAAATGGACGTAGGAATCGTATTCGTCAAATTGTTTGGTTTTGCGCGCTTGCATTCCATAGCCGGCAAACACAACGTCGGCCGGTTTGAAGTCCCCTTCGCCCGAGAAGGAGAGGGGTTTCCAGTCTTTGTTTAATTGGTACTCCTGCTTTCCGGACACCAGGGAGTTCTTCTTGCCGAGGGCGACACCGGAGGTAAATTCAAATTCCTGGAAAAACGTACCTTTGTCGCCGGCCGGTTTCAGGCCCAGGCTGTCGAGATAGGCGGCCACGTACGCGGTGGCTAGTTTCTCTCCCGGTGTGCCGGTCAGACGTCCCTGCAACTCTTCGCGGCAGAGAAAGCCGACGTGACGGATGATGTCTGCGGCGGAAAAACCGGCAGCCGTTTGCTCTCGTGTCGACCTGCCGATGGCACTGGCGGCGTCGGCACCGGGCGTGCTGGCAACCCGGTCGGCGTCATCCAGTCCCAGCAGCTTCCGCGCTCGTTTGTGGTCCCAATTCGCAATGAAAATCTGGGAACGTTTGGACGGGGTGCGGTTGGTAGTCCAGGCCAGACGTTTGCCATCGGGGGTAAAGGCGGGCAGTCCGTCAAATCCCTTGGTGTAACTGACACGCACGGGAGTCGATTTGGCCTCCGCGTCAATCAGGTAGAGCTCAAAGTTCGCGAAGCCATGTCGATTCGTCGTGAAAATCAGATACTCACCCGACGGGTGGTAGAAGGGAGCCCAGGACATCGCGCCGAGTCGTGTCAGTTGACGCTGGTCCGACCCGTCAATATTCATCGTCCAGACTTCGGCGATGGCGCCGTTGGGGGTGAAGCGACGCCAGCAGATGCGTTTGCCGTCGGGTGAAAAGAAAGGGCCTCCATCGTAGCCGTGGACCGCGGTCAATTGACGGACGTTGGAGCCGTCGGCGTTCATGATGAAAATGTCGTTCATGTACGCCGGATCAATGGCGAAGTTCTTTTTTTCCTCTGCGGTCATCGGCTTCTGGTAGGCCAGCCGGTTGGAGGTGAAGGCGATCAGTTTCCCATCCGGTGACCAGGAGGCTTCCGCATCGTATCCGGGGGTTTGCGTCAGATTGCGATACTTGCCGCTCGCTTTGTCGAGGCGATAGAGTTCGAAATGTTCGTCGTAGTCCCAGGAGTAGCGTCGCTCCTGGCCGGACTCGCGCATTGCGTACTCTTCCTTCTGAAGTTGTTGGGATGCCTTGTCGTCGTGTGTGGAAGCGAAGAGTACTTGCTTGCCGGTGGGATGAATCCAGGCGCAGGTTGTTTTGCCGTGCCCGGGAGAGACACGTTCCAGGTCGCCCGTTTCCAGATCCATCACGTAAATCTGGAAAAACGGATTGCCCTGTTGTCGCTCGCTTTGGAACACGAGTTGCGAGCCATCGGCACTGAAGTAGCCCTCGCCAGCGCGGCGACCTTCAAAGGTGAGTTGCCTGGGGTTGGCCAAGAGCAGCGCTTCCTGTTTGGCCGCGGCTTTAGGGTCCGTTTCGGTGACGTCCTGTTCGGGCTCTTCTTGGAACGCGTGGGTCACCGCGGGGAGTGCGGCCAACTGGTACGCGACGCTCACTGCCAGGGCTGTCAGCGTACTCCAGCGAGCGCGTGTTTCCCGACGGCTGCAAACCAGCATTCGCGATCGTTGCAACGTTTGTTTGTCAATCACCTTCA
>CAZITS010000114.1:0-10968 GCA_964542185.1 uncultured Pirellulaceae bacterium | reverse complement strand
GGTGGCGGCGTGTTCGCTGGTTGGCGTGCCAGTTAAACACGTAGACGCCGTCGACGCCACGGTCCCAGTAGCCAGCAGCCGTGCCACGGATCCAGGCGTCGTGCCATTCACGTTGAGGGCGTAACCCTGTGTGTGTTCCCCAGAATCCACTGTCAAAACCTGGGTAGAACCGGACGGGGTGCCCGGCGAGCAGTTGTTGGAACTTTTCGACTTCAACACCTGGGTCGGTTCCTGCTCCACCTCCGGCTACGACGAGGTCACAGAGGTCCTGATTGACCCATTCTTTCAGGTCGTACCCGATACGTCGACAGGATTCCATCGTGGTGGCGACACGCACCGCCACATGAAACGGCCGCTGCCGAGTTGCGGCAATTTGTTGCGTTCGTTTGCGGACGGCAGACTGCAAATCGGTCAAGGTATAGCGCAAACGGTAGGCGTCCGTTGCAGGGAGGTGAAACCCGTGGCGTTGCCAGTCCAATTCGACACCGTCCCAGTCGGCCAGATCCAAGGCTTCGGTGATGTATTGCAGTCGGTGGCGGCGAACTTCTGGAATGGCCATATTCCAGGAGGCGGCGAACCAACGGGGAGCTTGATCCGCTCCGAGGCACCAGTGGGGGTGCTCTTTACGTAGTTTCGTGAGCCCCTCCCGCACCTCCTGGGGCATCCGATCGAGTTGCAGGCCGCCGAAATGATTGTCGTTCATACGGATCGAGGCGTAGACGGCAATTCCCAATTCTCGACCACGTTCAACTAACGCCTGGTGGGGATTCTCTCCACGCTTGAGCATGGCGCGGATGTTCTCATTGTGCCGCATTGACCGCGCCGACTCGTAGACACGGTGTTGGCTATCCCCAACCTGCGGCAATGTCGCGGAAGGCCAGCTGGCTTCATGTTCACCCAGGCACCAGAACAACGCGTCTACCTGGGTATCACGTAGTGGTGCAAACGTCTTTTCGACGAATTGCTCGAGCGTCTGTGGGTACTCGGAATAGCCATGTGGAGCGCCATCCCAGTTGTAAATGACGCGGTATTGTGGGGGTTTGCTGCGTGGTGGTAATGGCTGGCTGTGGAGCGGCACCGCGCACGGAGTTAGCCCAGCGACCGCTCCCATTTGCAACGATCCAATTTGCAAGAGAGTACGGCGATTGAGTTGCATGATAGTCTCCGGAGGGACGTCTCGGGATGAAATGGATCCACGTTGAGGGCCGGACTGCAGCGCGGGGAACTCAATTGCTGGCGTTGAACGATGCGACGCGTCGGCATGTTGACGGCGCAGGCCATTATCGCCGTCGGTGGCGACAGATCCAAGCAGACAAGGGGTGTTGAGTCGCGGGACTCTGGTCGCGTGGAACTCCGCTCACCGGAATTTGACATCGCCTGGCGCGGCCCTGATAATGCGCGCGAAACCATCCCAGCACGTGACGTTTCAGCAGAGGAGCAGAACATGGACCGCAGGACATTTCTCGCCGCCACCGCGGCTGCGGGTGCCGCAGCTGGCACTGTGCAGGCCGCAGACGCACCTCGAAAGTTGCGTGTCGCAATTATCGGATGTGGCCGGATGGGCCAGTATTTCGCGGAGGTGTATCGACGCTTGCCCCAGACAGAGTTGGTGGCGATCGCCGAATGGAACGATGATCGACGTGCGGTGGTTGGGGAGCGATTTGGAGTCAAAGCGCTCTTTAAAGACGTGAACGCCATGGTGAAATCCGTGGTTCCAGATATGGCGGCGATTATCACTCCCACGCGTTTCATGAAGGAAGCGGTGATTCGGTGCGCCGAAGCGGGCGTCAAAGGCATCTCAACAGACAAGCCGATGGCTTCCCGGCTGTCGGATGCGGATGCCATGGTGGATGCTTGCAAGAAAAGCGGCGCGATCTTTGCTGGAGGCAATCTGCAACGGGCCAAGTGGGAGGTCCAGCATGCGGCACGCAGGATCCGGGCGGGCGAGTTTGGCCGGATTCTGGGCGCAGCTGTACACGGCTATGGCGGTGAAATCTCGGGCGGTGGTTGCCAGCATATGTCGGTGTTACGCCTGTTTACCGGTGCGGAGGTCGAGGAAGTGATGGCCTGGGGCAGTCCGCCAGAAGCGTTGCTCAAGAAGGACGACGGCGGACTCAATATCAATGGCAAAATGCGTCTTAGCACAGGTATTGATTGCCAGGTGTTTGGTGTTACGCAAAAGTATGGCGACCAGCGGAACCGGTCGGGCGTTGATGTATGGTGTGAGGACGGGTTGGTGAGTTGGCAATGGGCGGCACCAAAAATCTACAGCGGACTCGACGCGCGCGGGCGGCGTGAAGAGATTGATCCAGAGTATCCCGCCTTTCCCTGGGCTGATGTGTTGGCTGAACCGCCGTTGCGCAAGTCGGATGATTATTTGTTGAGCTCGATTCAGGCATTTATTAAGGCCGTGCAAGTCGACAGTGAGGCCGAGTTGTTTGTTTCTGGACACGATCTTCGGCAGGCTCTGGAAATTGCGATTGCCTGCAAACAATCGGCGGTTCTGGGTAATTTGCCCGTGCAACTCCCGCTGGCGGACCGATCTCTCTTCCTGGATCCGTCACCGTATCGACTGCTCGGAGGTGATCAGACAGGAAACGTCCAGTCGAGTGCTGATGCAGCGGGCAAGAAGAAGCCGACTGATTGAGCCCTGTCCAGCTGTCCACGGATGTCGTGTCCGGGTATTGCGGGCGTATTGCGTCACCACAGGAGTCAGGTTGATGAGTCATCGCAGACAGTTTATGCAGGCGGCGGTTGCCACGTCAGTTACGGGCGCGAGCAGCTCCTGGCAGTTGGGCGGTTCCACTTGGGCGGCCACGCCGGATGAGGGGTGGCAGGCCAGGGTGCTGCGGCTCGAGTCATTGACGCACAATGTGCGTCGGGTAAGTCTGATGCCGCTGGATGAAACCTTTTCTTTTGCTCCCGGACAGTATGTGTTGCTGCGTGCGCCACAGGAATACTTGACGGACTTCAATGCACGTCATCAGACGAAGCATAAACGGCTGGCGCGGCCCTATTCGTTTGCCTCCATGCCGCGGTCTGGGAACGCGTTTGAATTGATTATCAAGCACTATCCGGCGCCCCCAGGGAAACAGAACCAGGTGCCTCCGGGGGTAATGTCGACCTACGTGCACAAACATCTCAAAGTCGGCGATATCGTTCAGTTAGGAAAGCCGAGAGGCAATCTCTACGCGCCGACGGAGCCAAAACGCCCGATTGTGATGGTGGCGGGTGGTGTTGGCGCAGCCCCATTTGTGGGACTGCTGTCCCATCTATTCGAGGAAGGCGTCGACGCGCAGCGGGAAATCTATTTGTTTCTGGGGGTGCGCAGCCGGAAGGACTTGCTGCTGCACGAGCAGTTTCTCCAGTGGGCGAAAACTCAGCCAGCCTTCCATTACATCCCGGCGCTGTCACACCCGGAACCGGAAGACAAGTGGCAGGGGAAGAAGGGATACATCAACGTGGTGTTGGAGCAGCATTTCAAGGACCAGCTGGACGCAGAAGTCTACCTGGCCGGTTCTCCGGTGATGGTCAAATTCACGCGGCAAGTCCTCGACAAACTCGGGGTGGAGAAAGCACGCGTCCACAAGGACCCGATCCGCGTCCAGTAGTGTGCGTCGACAGGTTCGCAGTGACAGGTTCGCAGTGACAGGTTCGCAGTGACAGGTTCGCAGTGACAGGTTCGCAGTGACAGACTGGCAGTGACGCAGTGTCGACGAAAGCGTGATGCGACGTTTTCTACACGGTAGTAGCGGGGGAGGGTGACCACCTGGTGCGCCGGTAGTGCAAGCAAAAACCAGAAGGAGGCATGCGATGGTGGTGCGACGAGATTTTCTCAAAGGGGCGCTGGGTGCTGGCATCGTCTCCGGGAGCCAGGGTGAAGAGTCGGAAACGAAACCCGCCCAGGACGGTGCGGAAGTCGCGTTGCCAGCCAGCGCTCCACGGATGATGTTCTACCATGACGGTCGGCATCCGCTGATCTACATGTACGAGCCCCCCATTCAGAAAGAGCAGTACGAGTCGGCCGTTGATGAACTGGTCGGGACGCCGGTCGAGGTCATCATGTTTTGCCTGGGCGACGGCCGCACAGTATTGCATGACACCCAGGTGGGCGAAATTTGGGGCGACAATGTGGAGAAATGGCCCCACTTGATATTTCGCAGGGCCCATCAGAATGCAAAACAGTTGATCCAGGATGGCCACGATCCACTGCAGTTGGTCTGTGACCGCGCGCACGCGAAGGGAATGCTGTTGTATCCGACGCTGCTGGTGCAGCAGGGGCGTGGTGAGCGGGGGCAGGATACCCGTTGCTCTGACTTCCGGTTTGAGAATACCGACCTGGAAATCGGTGCTGCCGATGATGTGGCCGCCGAGTTTCCCGGCGCGCGGATGCTGGATTTCAAGCATCCGGAGGTACGTGAGGAACGATTTGCCTTGATCGAGGAGACTTTGAATCGTTATCCCGTTGATGGCTTTGAACTGCAGCTGAATTATGGCCTGCACTATTTCCATCCGCGCGAAATCGATGCGGGTCGCGCTATCATGAGTGATTGGATAGAGCGGGTGTACCGGGCGGTCAAAGCAAGTGGCCAGAATCGTGAATTGGTGATCCGGGTGCCGGCGAGCCTGGCGGGCTGTCACGGAATCGGGTTGGATGTGCGTGAATGGCTGCGACGTGGGATTGTCGATGTGCTGGTCGCACAGAGCCATGCTTACGGCGAGCTCCTCGATCAGAATGCAGAGTTTGAACCCTTTGTGGCGGCAGCGGCCGACACGAAAACACGCGTGCACGCAGCGATTCAGAGTCGGGTTGATTCGGATCGCCTGGGGGACGCGACGACCGAGATGATTCGAGCGGCTGCTGCCAATGCCTGGGATCAAGGTGTCGACGGACTTTACCTGGTCCACTGGTTCGGGTACTGGCCGTACCAGGCGGAGTTCTACGAGAAGTTGCGGGAGGTATCCGATGCCGAGATCATGGCCCCGCGGGACAAGAACTACTATCTGGTGACGACGACGGGGCGCTATCCCGAACCGCAGGCTGAGCCGGGAGTCCAGCGGCAACTCCCCGCGACACTGCAGGCTGGTCAACCGACGGCAGTCACCATGCGGATCAGCGACGATTTGCCGCGCTGGGAAAAGGTGGGCCGCGTCCACGAGGTGCTGTTGAGAATTCGGGTGGCCAATACCACGGAGCTGGATACGTTGACGTTCCGGCTCAACGGAAAGCAACTCCCGGTGGCGTCACTGCGGAAAATCAACCAGATGTACCGCATGAGTGCACCCAGGTATCGCACCGGATCCTGTTACTGGTACGTGTTTACCCTGGATGGTTCGAACTGGCCTCGCAAAGGCCCCAACCAAATCGAAATCACGCTCCAGCGGCGGGATCCCGACGTGCTTCCGGAAGTCTTTGTGCGCGATGTGGAACTACAGATCCAATACCTGATGGGGAAACATTTTCACCGGGGACAGGACATCGACCTGGGACGGTACGAGCCGAGCGGCCACTAACGGGGCTGAGCCATGGACAAGCGGCGTGCCGGTTAACGCGATCAGGAACACCACGTTGGCTACATGAGGGCTGATGCTCCACCGGAAAGCTGCGAATAGACAGCAGCGAGTCGCCAGTTCGGCCTGCTCAACACGGCAGCGGGTATTCAGGGGACGCTGTCGGCTACTGGATCGTCCAGCGCCGCCGGCTGGATTACAGTGGCTTCGAATTCAATGCCGCCTGCCTTGCCGGCCACCCAATTGTAGAGCAGGCTACCGAGGGCAGTAAAAATAAACGTCATGAAAAACATCAGCACTGGCATAAAAAACAGGATCACACCGGAAACCAGCAGCCCCACACCTTCGCGCTGCTCATTGGCGATCAGTACCACTGCAATAATGATGCAAATCACTCCGACACCAGCGTGAAACAGTCCAAATATCGGTGAAACCAGCGCCAGGACTTTACTGGTTTGCAGGACCGAAATCTTGGTGACTTGTGTTTTCATGAGGGGTTTCTCGTAAGAATAGGTTGCCTGTTCAGTGCGCAAGCATGGCGTCACACTGCTGAGAGCTAGCGGATGTAAGAAGGGGGAAGTGGTGTGTTGTGGACTGTTCAGCAACGGGGCACGACCTGGGTTTATTAGATGCAATGGTTTCGGCATTGTCGATGCCGATTGCGGACTGGTGGAGATAACGTCAGCTGTCTCGTACTGTGTCTCAGCGGTGTCGCGGGCAGGTCGGATCAGTTCTTGAACAGCTTCTCATCGATCCAGCCAGGTTTGAAGTGGCGCGGTGACCAGTCGAGTGGGACTTCGTCTACCGGGACCATCGTTCCCTTCCGCACAAGATGGGAGTACGAACCCGCCAGGAAGAGCTGGGTTTTTTTGCGAATGATGTCGAGAGGCTGGAACGGTTGTCCGGTAAAGGTGCGCTGCATGTCGACCAGTTGAGGCGCGAAGTAGCTGTACAGTTCTTCGCGGCGATTGGGGCTGCGATCCATCGAGATTGACTGCGTCCCCTCCTCGCCGATGACCTGGACGTAGAGGTGGTGGCTGCCACTGGCGGCCTGTAATGCGGCCAGGTACGGCGGTTGGCCGTCGCTTCCTCGAAAGAGCATGGTCTCTTGCAAGTAGGTTGATTTCCGCTCGTCGTCGGTAATCAGGCCTACCTGCTCCACGTCGTACCCGAGCGCCCGGGGCAGGAACCACTGGATATGAAAGTGGGCCGGGAACTCTTGACTGCTGCAGGTACCCTGAACGGCTTTGATCGTGCCACACCTGGCGAGTCGGGATTTGAGCTCGCTGGCATGGTGCAAATGTTCCTGGCAGCTAGAGGCCATCAGCGGAGTGCCTCGCTTGGCAGCCAGTTCGAGTAATCCGTCGATGTCGCGAAGCCGGTAGCTGAATGGACGACTCAAGTAAGTGGGAACACCCGCATCGACATAGGGTCGCGCCAGTTGGTGTTGCCAGGGGATTTCATAGAGCCCGCCAAAGGCAATTGCGTCGACCTGTCCCAGCATGCCATCGTAGGTGGCGACCGGCTGACAACCATAACGCGTGGCGAATTGGCGGGACCGATCGGCGTTAACATCCCAGCAATGGGTAATTTCCAGGTCTAACAAAGGGGTCCCAAAGGTACCCTGCGGAGAAAGAGTGTCTGCCCAGATGCCCCAGAAAGTGTATTCGCCGACATTCAAGGCACCGACGCGGATCTTGCGGCGAGGTGCTGCCGGCAGGGTGGCCGGGGAGACGGAGTGGGTCAGCGCGGCGCCTGCGGTGGCGGTGAGTAGCGTTCTGCGATTGATCATCGTGGTCGGCATCCCTGGCGTTGAAGAAATCGGCGCGACGAGCGCGTGTCGCCCCGCCGGCATCCTGCTGTCGCGCGGTGGCGACGAAGACGTGTGGTTGCCTGGCGGCTGGTACTATCGCTTGGCGAGTTGTTCTTCGACGTACGTGCGGGATCGGTTGATCTCCGCTGTGACCGCCGTGGTGCTTTCCAGAATGGGGATCCCGCGCGGGACAGGGTGCATGAAGATTTCGGTCCATCCCTGGTAACGGATGTCGCGTAGCGCCGCCAGTAACGGCGCAAAGTTGAGTTTTCCCCGCCCGGGTAACTGCAGGAGTTCTTGTTCCTTGGGGAGTTTCTTATGGCAGCCCATGCCGTGTTGCCACGCGTAGAACATGGCGATGCTGTCCGGCAGGGCACGGATCAAATTGCTGAGTAGTTTTTCATCCTGAGGTAGATGGTAGGGGGCCAGTGCGATGGCCAGGTGCCGGGAGGGCCGTAACTCGGCCAGCCATTTCAGCGAGTCGGGGGATTCGATCAGATTGCTGCCATGATTTTCGATAGCGATCGTCACACCGGTCTCTTCTGCCACGGCCAGGTGAGGTTTCATTTTTTCGATGAAGCCTGCCACGGCCGATTTGAGTTCGCTGCCTTTCAGACCGCGTGGTCCGGCACCACCGGTGACCATGGTCGTACATCCCAATCGCTGAGCGAGACGCATTTCCTCGCGGAGGCCGAACGGGCCAAGTTTGTACTGGGTGATACACCCTAGTGTGATCTGGTGTTGCTTGAGGAGCTGGGAGAACTTCTCTTCGCCCATCTCTGCCAGCTGTTCCCGCTGGTTGCCATGGACCTTGGGCCAGATGTCAATCGCCCGGGCGCCGATCTTCTGGACCTGGGGCATGATCTCCGTCACCGCGGTGTAACCGTACATGCAGGAACCGAGAATGTACTTGAGTTGAAACTCGGAATCCGCGGCACCTGAGGCGCGGGGCACAAACGCACTGGCGGCTCCAAATGCGGCAGCCCCCGCGAGAAAATGGCGACGGTCAGCAGCGATCGAAGTGGGGTTTGGCATCAGTTTCTCCCTTGATGAAGAGCAGGGGACGCGTTCAGGCGACTTCGTATCCGCTACGTTGCGGGCGACTGCGGAGCTGGTTGGCGTCGGCGTCAGTGAACGTTTCTGTTTCGGGGTTCCAGTCAAGTGGCCGTCCGAGCTGCATCGCGATATTTCCCAGGTGACAGGTTGTGACACTGCGGTGCTGGCTTTCCACGTCGGAAATGGGTGTCTTGCGGGCCGCCACACAGTCAAAGAAATTGCCCATGTGGTTGATGATGGCATCCAGCTTGCCAACGCGTTCGGGGCGCGTGCGGTTGTCAAAATCGTACAGTGAGAACGCGTCACGGGAAAAGGGTTTCTGACTGAGGGCTTCCACCGGTGCGCCAGAAAGGGTGCCGCGATTGACAAAGATCCGTCCTTCGCTTCCCGTGAACATCACGCCATTGCGTCCCTGGTCGCTGACGGTCATGACGACGCCATCGGCGTAGTGGTAACGGGCGGAGAAATCGATTGCCACGTTGTAGCTATCGGACGCATTCGGGTAACGGGCAGTGGTTTCGATGCGGGTCGGGTTGCTGCCAATTCCCCACTGCGCGATGTCCAGGTGATGGGCTCCCCAGTCGGTCATCTGGCCACCGGAGTACTCGTACCACCAGCGGAAGGTGAAATGACTGCGTTCGGGGATATAGGGGACAGCGGGAGTTTGGCCCTGCCACATGTCCCAGTTGAAGTGACCGGGAACCGGTCGCGACGGGAAGGGGCCACCCTGTTTGTTTTTTCCGAGTACCACGTCGACTTTTTGCAGCTTCCCGAGTCTTCCCTGGCGGACCATCTCAACAGCCAGGCGAAATCGATGGTCACTGCGCTGCCAGGAGCCGACCTGGACAACGCGACCGGTCTGGCGGACCACATCGCGGAGGAGTTTGCCTTCGTCGATCGTCAAGGTAAGCGGTTTTTCACAATAGACGTCCTTGCCCGCACGGCAGGCATCGAGCACCATTTTGGTGTGCCAGTGATCCGGGGTGCCAATCAAGACGACGTCGACATCGGGACGTTCGAGCAGTTCGCGGTAGTCCTCGAAAATGCGGGGCGTGCTCCCAAAGCTGGCACGGCCCTGCTCGCGGACGTGACGATCGACGTCACACAGCGCTACCACATCGCCATACATTTGGGCTTTGTGGGTGATGACCGACCCCTGATAACGCAGGCCAATGGCGCCCACACCGAGCCGTTCGATTCGAGCGCGAGGTTTGTCGGCAGCCGGGGACACCGATTGCCAGACGCCTAGTCCGGGGCCCAGTACACAACTCGACGAAGCCCGCCTCAGGAACGTGCGGCGATGGATGGGTGATGGTGGCATGGTGTCGTTCCAACTGGGGGCTGGGGTTTTTGTGTTGTGCGGAGCCAGATAGTCTAGCCCGAAACTCGAGGGCTGCCAGTGATTGCGTGGAGGTCGATTTGCGCACTGGGGTGAGTGCCTCAAGTCCGCCAGAATGTTGATTCACGGGGGCCCTGGTAGCGAATGTCCAGATGTGGGGTCGCCAGGGGGCGTTGGTTCTGCCAGATCGACTCGACGCCCGCAGCGGTAAGGCCCGTGGTCAACAGGTTGCGTTCAATGGGAAAGGGTGGTGTGCCGGTCAACAGGAATTGCTCGATATGGAAATTCAGCGGACTGAAAAAGTTACAGACTTCGCGTGGCGGCAGGTGGAATTTCAGTGAGAGCGGTTCACGCTGACCGCGGATGCGGGCGGCAAAGGTAAAGTCATGGACTACTCCTTCCAGAAAAATCATGGTCACGCGCACGCCGTCACGATGTCGGTAGCGTGCGCAGATCGGTCGATTGGGTGGTTTCACAAGCGGCGGCAGGGCGGTGGCCGGGGCCAGCAAATGATTGAAACCCTCGCGGTAGGGAGTCATCGCCTGGCTGCGGCAGAGACATGCCGTTAGCAGAGCGGGGTCACAGCCGCCGGCCTCCCAGGAGCCGGCTTCAATCGCGGACCAGACGGCGTCGTCCGTGAAAGCATGCATTTCTGCGACACCCGTTTCACCGCCGCGTCGTCGCTCGACCAGTGCTTGAATTCCCTCGAGCGCATGGATGCCATAACCGTCCATGTCGCCGCCCGCCGCCAGGCAGACAACCTCTTCCAATGGCGCCTCCCAGGGCATGTCGATCGCGGGAATCCGACGATTGACTGGGACGGAAGAGCCGGCCATCAGGGGGAATTCCAGGTCGCGCGCAGTTTGCACCATCTCTAACGCCCATTCCCAGTTCCAGGAAAGGTGTTTGTCGTTGAACACCGGGACACTGCGGCCACTATCGCGGAAGACCCGGACGATTTCCTGGAAGAACTCATAACGCGGATAGAGGTGTTGCCGTTTTTCATTGAACGGGTAATTGCCGTGTTCTCCGATGAGCACCACGCCGTCCACCGCGAGCCGGTCGCCGCCGCGTTGCAGGGTCTCGGCGATTGTGGGGTAGATTTGCAGCTGTGGAAATTCTTTGGCCCGTTGTCGACTGACATCGGCATCGGGAACCTGGTCAGTGTAGAGCGCGACCAGGTCCATCGCGGGCTGGTGATGCTGGCCGTTGAATCCGTATCCGCCCAGGAAGCGGTCGAGAATATGCT
>CAZITS010000113.1:0-10970 GCA_964542185.1 uncultured Pirellulaceae bacterium | reverse complement strand
CCGTGCCAATCCCAGCGACTGTAGTTCAGGGATACGTAGCGGGCTCCGGCTTCGACAAGCCGACGGGCGACGCAGAAATTTTCAATCATTTTTGGCGCACCGTCACGTTGGAAACGAACGTCACTCTTGCCGTAGCGGGCCAGAATACGTGGGTCTTCCTTGCTCAGGTCAAGTGCGTCACAAAGTTTCGAGTCGGTGAGGATTCCCAGGGCTTGTTGCGCGTAGGTGTCGACACTTTCCATATTGGTCGAAGCGGTTACGCCTCGCCGGTACTGATCGAGTGCCGTGCGCAGTGAATCCCGGTCTTGCAGGCGATCCAGGGTAATTCCCTGAAGAACCATGTTGTCTGGGTTTTCACGTGGTTTTTTGCCAACGAGGTTAAATGGGCTATGGGAAAGATCCATGAAACCTGCAGTTCCAGCTTCGCCCCAGGTACGGTTTCCAGTCGGGTACATCAGTGCCAGGTTGGGCGGTACCGCCTTGCTGACTGGTCCCGCCAGTCGGGAAACCCAGGCACCTGCGGAGGGCCAACCACCATTCGGTTGACGACTGCCAAATTTGCGCCCTGTCATACACTGGTAGCCATCGTGTCGACCATCGGAGTCACTGATGGAGCGAATGATGGCAAATTTGTCCATCATTTGCGCGACACGAGGAAACAGCTCACAGATTTGAATGCCCGGCACACTCGTACTGATGGGGTTGAATTCGCCGCGAATTTCAGCTGGCGCATTCGGTTTCAAGTCCCACATGTCGAGGTGGGAAGGTCCACCTGGAAGATAGATGTTGATCACGGACCGATGCGAACTACCGACCCCCGCCAGCGATTCCATTTCCAGCATCTCTGCCAGCGACAATCCACCGTATGCGGCGCCTCCGACTTTCAGGAAGCTGCGTCGAGACAAACCATCACAGAATCCGGTCCGTTTGTTGGATTTTCCGTAGATTGTCAGCATAGGACAGTCTCTCCTGGTCCCGTTGTGGGTGGTGATCTGTGGCATTCCCAACTGGCTCGCTGCACTGAACATGAGCATCGGCCAGGTGTGGTCCCGTAGATTCGTAAATCCCTTACAGTGTACATATTTAACGTCTGTTGAGGTGAATCTCAAGTGCTTTCTTGACTCGTTCCGCGGTTCCGCTTCAGTGGAGCTCAAAAATTTCGGCGATTTTGTCTGAAATTGCTTCGATCAGCGTCTCCAGACAACCGGGGGCCAGTACCGCGATTGTTTCCTGATAGATCCCTGTATCGTACAGTTCCGCCGGTGGCAGGTAGGCGGGACTGGCTTCGTTGGCGATGGTGGAAATCACCAGGGGCAGAGAGTTGAATCGTTCACGGAGTGCGATTTGAAGCTGTTGATAGGGTTCACCCTGCAACGCGATCCACAACGCATCACCAATGCGCCACATGTAGACGGCCAGAGGGTAGTGGTTTCCCGGCACGAGGCCCCCCAGACGCCACAATAAACGCGTCTGGCGTTCGACCATGGCGTGGCAATCACGCATCGCCTGGGCGTCACCGGATGCGCTGGCTGCTTCTTTTTTCTGCTGCCAGAGAGTTTTTTCGGCTTGCACATCTGCCAGTGCCGGGAGGCCGGATCGGTAGGGAAGTTCCACTTGCAGACGTGTGAGCTGCCAGGCGGCAATGGCCTGCTGTCTCTGTTCGGGCAGCGGTTGGTGTGTCCACGCGCCCAGCGTGGCCCCTGAGACGACTGGCCCCTGGTATTGATGACGCGTTCCTGCTGCCGGTAAACCGTAGAGTGCCGCCAGGGTGGCGTGTCCCAGTTGACGGCCGTTACGGTCGGCGACTTCGAGGTCGCCGACATAGCCATCGACCGGACCAAGGTCACCAGATGCACCTTGCAGGAAGAGGCAGGGTACACCGGTGGCCGTTTCGACGACTTCACGCATTGCGCCGGGAAAATCCGGGCTAATTTGATCGTTTTCCCAGGCCAGCGTCGTTGGGTGGCAGGCGTAGTTCGTCAGGACGGCCCGCAAGCCGCCATCGGTCTCGCAGACACGCACTACCATGACAGTGTCGTCTGCTGGTCCGTCTGGATTGTAACCACAGACCCAAAGGTCGCGTTCCTCGTCGCGAAAGTCACGGTGCGCCGCCAGATTGCAGCGTCCGGTGGCATACGTGAATAGAGACGGTCTCAGGTCGGCAAGTGCCTGACGGGCAAGCTCAGCGACCGTCTGATTGATCGACGCCAGGTACGGGGGAATGTGTTCGCCCCCGGGGAGTTCCTGCCGATCGAGGGCCATCAGCCCAGCTGCGTGGGTGTGTGAGTACAGGAAGAGCAGGGAGCTAGGGTCGTATCCGGTGGCCTGGGCAACCTCCTTTCGCAACGAGTCCAATTCGCTCGGTCCGAGAATGCAATGATCGAGTGTGACGACGATCTGATCGTTGTCAGAAGGTTGGTCTGCCCCGGCGCGGCGGAATACCATGACGGCTGCGATTAGCGGGCGATGTACTCCCGCGGCCTGCTGGTGGGTCGCGGCTCCCCACATACGGTGGTAGATGCCGACGGGGGGCGTGATTTCCTGGCGCGCCATGCCAAACTGGCAAGTACTTTCTGGGTGGTCGACAAACTGCTTCATAGTAGTGGCATTCAAGTGTGAGCGAGCTCGGGTATTGGTGGTCTCTGTCTGGCGGCGTGGCTCCGCAGACCCTACTGTGAAGCACACAATGCCTACACCCTACACGGGCTGTGCACCGGCGTCATCTATGGGATGGTGGTGGTTCGTAGGACGCCTGTGCAAGCCGGGGAACAGCTCTGGCACGCTGCCTCTTGATGAGGTGCTGGATAGCAGACAAACAGTCTCCGATGCGATATATTCACGCCGGGTAGTCTTCCAGTACTTCCGGGGCTGGGTAATTCTTGACTCACGATAGAACTACGGTGCGCAATGAACAGTGGTGATTCGGCGTTTGATCTATTTCAAGCGCGTGCGACGATTGAGACTGAATCTGGTTCCGTGGCGATTTACCGGATTATGCGTCTGGAAGAACTGGGGATTGGCCAGGTCTCCCAGCTGCCCTACTCCATT
Organism: uncultured Pirellulaceae bacterium; assembly: GCA_964542185.1. Classification (GTDB taxonomy): domain Bacteria; phylum Planctomycetota; class Planctomycetia; order Pirellulales; family Pirellulaceae; genus UBA9264. The sequence continues at coordinate 7,922 of CAZITS010000113.1, read as the reverse complement.
CGTGTCTTACTGGAGTCCGTTTTGCGGCAGTGTGACGGGTTCTCAGTGACCGAAGAGGATGTTCGCAATCTGGCGTCCTGGGAGGCCGAGTCCCCTGCGAAAGTCGAGATTCCTTTCAAACCGGCACGTGTCGTTTTACAGGACTTTACCGGCGTTCCCGCAGTGGTCGATCTGGCGGCAATGCGCAGTGCGATGAAACGGTTGGGGGGAGATCCCAACAAGATTAATCCATTGATTCCCGTCGACCTCGTGATTGACCACTCAGTCCAAGTGGACAGATTTGGCAGCGCTGATGCGTTAGAGCACAACATTGATCTTGAATTTCAACGGAATCGGGAACGCTATGAGTTTTTGCGGTGGGGACAACAAGCTTTTGATAATTTTCGCGTCGTGCCGCCCAATGTGGGAATTGTCCATCAAGTGAATCTGGAGTTTCTGGCCAAGGGCGTTTTCCGGTCGAAGGATCGCCAGGGCGATATTCTCATCCCTGACACACTGGTCGGGACTGACAGCCACACGACGATGATCAATGGTCTTGGCGTGGTTGGCTGGGGCGTCGGCGGAATTGAGGCTGAAGCAGTCATGCTCGGTCAGCCTTTGTACATGCTGATGCCCGAGGTGGTGGGATTCGAGTTGACGGGAGAGTTGCCCGCGGGCGCCACGGCGACAGATCTTGTACTTAAGGTTACGGAGCAGTTGCGGCAGGAGGGCGTGGTCGGAAAATTTGTCGAGTTCTATGGCAGCGGTGTGGCACGGATGTCACTAGCAGATCGTGCAACCATCGCCAACATGGCGCCAGAATATGGTGCCACGATGGGATTTTTCCCTGTCGACGATGAGGCTCTGGATTTCTTGCGGCGGACAGGACGCGAACCGGGGGAGGTGGAGCTCGTCGAACGTTACACCAAGGAATTGGGGATTTTTCGGAGCAGCGATGCACCGGTCCCGAAGTATTCCAAGACCCTCTCCTTGGACGCCGGTACGGTTGAGCCGGCCCTGGCTGGACCCAAACGACCACAAGATCGAGTGCCCTTAGCTGAAATGTCTTCCTCGTTTGCATCGGTATTGCAGGCTCCGGTCGCCGAGCGGGGTTTTGGTCTCGACTCCGATGCACTGGAGAGCACCGGGCACGTGCAAGACAACGGGAGTTCTGTGGAAATTGGCCATGGGGCAGTTGTCATTGCCGCGATCACGAGTTGTACCAATACAAGTAATCCCTCCGTGATGCTGGCGGCGGGCATCCTGGCACAGAAGGCCGTAGCACGGGGGTTGCGCGTCAAACCGTATGTGAAGACCAGCCTTGCGCCAGGGTCACGCGTCGTAAGCGATTATCTAGATAAGGCGGGTTGTACCGAACCCCTTGAAGAGTTGGGTTTTCATACCGTTGGTTACGGATGCACTTCCTGCATTGGGAATAGTGGTCCGCTACCCGAGCCGGTGGCTGCTGCTATTGAAGAGGGGCAGTTGGTGGCGGCGGCAGTACTCAGTGGGAATCGTAACTTTGAAGGTCGCGTAAACCCTTTGACGAAAGCAAATTACCTGGCCAGCCCGCCACTGGTGGTGGCTTATGCGCTCGCCGGTTCGACGTCAATTGATTTGGCCAGCGAACCACTCGGAAAGGATAGTAGTGGCCAGGATGTCTATCTCAAGGAACTGTGGCCAAGCACGGAAGAGATTCAGCAGGCGATTGCCCATTCGATCAGTCCGGAAATGTTCCGTTCCCGGTATGGGCGTGCCTTCGATGCCAACGAAACCTGGAATCGCATTGAGGTAAGTGGTGGGGAGTTGTACGGTTGGGATGCCGAGAGTACTTACATTCAGGAACCGCCTTTCCTGGTGGGATTAAAGCAAGACGTATCGGCGACGGAGCCTATCGCTGGGGCACGCGTGTTAGCATTGCTGGGTGATTCGGTTACGACGGACCACATTTCCCCTGCTGGTGCAATTGCCAAGGAGAGCCCGGCTGGCTTGTTCTTGAAAGAACAGGGTGTCGCAGCTACGGATTTCAATAGTTACGGGTCACGTCGTGGCAACGACCGCGTGATGTTGCGAGGCACGTTTGCCAATATTCGAATTCGTAACCAGCTGGCACCAGGCACGGAGGGTGGATGGACCCGCCACTTCCCTTCCGGTGACCAGCTAACGATTTATGACGCTGCCATGCGCTATCAGCAGGACGGCGTGCAACTTGTCGTGCTGGCGGGCAGCGAATACGGAACCGGCAGTAGCCGGGATTGGGCTGCCAAAGGCACTCTTCTGATGGGCGTCAAGGCGGTGATCGCGGCTAGCTACGAACGGATCCATCGAAGTAATCTGGTAGGTATGGGCGTTTTGCCGCTTGAATTTCCGGCGGGTGAGACCTGGCAATCGCTGGGATTGACAGGTGAAGAAGAGATTGACATCCAAGGATTGGGTGAGACGTTACAACCTCGGGGAACCGTGAAAGTGCTGGCCAGCCGAGAAGGTAAGCTGGCATGTGAGTTTGAGGCTGCGGTCCGCATCGACACGCCCGTCGAATTGGACTACTACCGCAACGGCGGAATTCTACAAACTGTGTTGCGAAACTTGCTCAAGGCGAGCGAGGTGCCCGAAGGCGAACAGGGGTGATGTTCTCCCAGAGACTCGGGCGAACAAAATCCCGTGCATTTAACGCCCTTGGTTCAATTCCAACTGCAATCGGGCAGGGATAGGCTGCCCTAGTCGGCGCGCCTCCTCGAGATGCCGGCGCGCGTCGGCGGGTTGGTTCAACTCGTAGTAAGCCAAGGCCAGGTTGTAGTGTGCGGCCGCGCTTTCAGGAGCCAGGTCCAGTGCGCGTCGATACGTTGTGATTGCCTTATCCCAACGCTCCAGTGCGGAGTAGACGGCGCCTAGATTATTCAATAATTCCGGGAAAGGCGCGTGGTTCTGGAGACAGCGTTCGAACTGTCGGGCCGCCGAAGCGAGACGGCCTGTTTGATAGTAGCCCAGCCCTAATTGAAAACGTGACTGCAGATGACCAGGGTCGCGGTCGACGGCAATTTCAAGGCACTGAATGGCTTGCTCGACATTTTGTTTCTCCAGGTGTATCAGGCCCAGGCGATAATTTGCGACCGCAGCATGAGTACTTGAAGAAGCTGCTTCGCCAAGTACTTTCAGTGCTTCGTCGAACTCGTTCAGAGCGCAAAGTACGCTGCCCAGACTGAGCAGTAATCCCGAGTCGCGTGAGATGCCCAGGCCGGACAGTGCGACTTCGCGGGCGGTTTGGACTTGTCCATCCGCAAGCAGGGCATCGGTCAGATCGTGGTAGCAGCGCCAGTCGCCCGGTGCCAGTTGGATCGCCGTTCTCAGTGCGGTCACGGCTGCCGAGTATTGGCCTGCTGCGTGATGGGCACGCCCTAGAGTCGCTTGCGCGCGGTAGGAACGTGGCCGTCGGGCAACGGCTTGTTCCGCAAGGTCGACCGCTACTTTGACGTTACCTCGACGGATTGCAGACTGGCTTGCCAGCGCTTGGACTTCGGGCAGATTGGGTGTCCATTGAAAGACGACTTGCAGTAACTGGTCTTCGTGCGCAAAAGAGTTCTTGTTATGGCGTCGTTCCAGGGCAAACAAACTACCAAGTACGATGACCAGCAGGCTGCATTTGGCGAGATGTTCCAGTGGGAGGACTCGTCGCTGCGGTTTGGTGGGGGCTGTTTCTACATCGGTGTTTTCGGGAATCGATCGTTCCCGCACTTTCCAGATGAATCCATCGAAATAGAAATGCAGTAGCGTCGAGGTGGCGATCAGGGAAAGCAGGCATTTTTGCGTCAGCGGTTCAGTCAACGTGGAGCCAAAGTAACGCACGCAGCCAAAGGCAGCGATACTGGACACATAGATGGCCAATAATGGGCCGGGGCGTAGCAGCTGTGTTGCCAGCGTCCCCAATTTGCCTCGCCACGCGTTCGCCAGCCGCCGATTGTAGGTCCAGACGACGGCGTAATACTGAGCGGCGTGGAAGACCTCGAACATCGCGATGCCGACCAGGACGTTGGTTGTTGCTGTACCTGCCAGCAGATAGAGACCGCCGGTCATCGTGGCCAACAGCAGCTTGGGTGAGTTGAAGTGGCCGCGTCGGAAACAGACTACCGCGTTGATTCCATAGCAGAGGACAACGAGCCCTGCGAGGACGGCACAGGCTACTCGCAATCGAGGGAGCCACGATGCGTCGAGTGGTGGTACACCGCTTTGCCACAAACCGGCGACTACTGCGTTGACACGGGCGTCACTGTAGATCATTCCTGCTACGAAAATGGTGAAACAAACTGAAAAATCCAGGTACTTGGACCAGCGTTCCTGTCGACCGCTTTTGAGGTCATAGATTCTCATAAATCCATACGTCTGCATCAGGCCGTGCCAGGTTCCCCATAGCAGTAATACCAGAGTTAGCCCGTGCAGATCCTGGAACAGAAATAATGCGGATGCTGCCAGAAACAGAGGTGGCGCAAGTAGAAAACGCCAACGAAATCTGGCAAACAGATCCGCATCTCCGTAGCACCGGTAGAATCCAGGCAGGTGATGTGCGAACGATGCAAACGAAGCGACCGCCAGATCGATTTGTTCTGGTGTTGCCCAATGGCGGCCAATAATCCAGACCGCGGGCACGATCAAAACAGGGGTGCCGACAAGAAATAACAGGTCCAGCGTGGGGGACAGGATCCACGCGGTGGTTGTGCGGCGGCTACCAATCCTGAAGTCGCTCATGGAAAATGCCGAGTGTGAGCACCCGGAAAGACTTGGGAGAGCCCTTTAGATCGCAGTTTTTGCCGATTGCGTCCAGATCTGATTCGACGAATAGAAAGCAGGCGGGAAATAACGCATGTCTAGCAGGCCGTTGTCCTTGGAGTCGCAGGTTTGTGTAATGAAGAATATGCCCCGTGGGAAGTTGGCCAGTTGTGACGACCGGTCTACTGCTGTTTGAGGGCTGCCAGCAGTTCACTGACGTACTCGCCAACATCCGTAAGTACGGTGTCCGGTGGAGTTTGTGCGGCTTTTGCGATACGGCGCACGATCGCTGATCCGACGATCAGGCCATCTGCTACGGGCGCCAGCTGCTGGACATGCTCTGCGCGACTGATGCCAAATCCTATACAGACTGGTAGCGGTGTTTGTTCTCTTAGCCAGCCGACGGTGTCGATCAAGTCGGGCGGCAGGTCGTTACGTTCTCCGGTGATTCCCGTCACGGAAACGTAGTAGAGAAATCCGGTAGAAGTTTCCGCAATCTGCAAGGCGCGATCGCGGGGCGTTGTGGGAGTCACCAGCTGAATCAAGCTGAAGTCTTCGCGGCGACAAATCTTCGCCAATGCTGCGGACTCTTCGAGTGGCAGGTCGGGGACGATTGCTCCACTGACTCCCGCTGCTTTGGCCCTTTCGATGTACCGTTCCAGCCCCCATCGCAGGACAATCGCGAAGCTGACCATGGTGACAACCGGCATTCCGTTGGAACTGGAACGTGTCTGCAGCATGGCCAGTATCTGTTCAAGTGTGGTCTCGCGATCCAGTGCTCGTGTATAGGACGACTGGATCACGGGTCCATCGGCAATCGGATCGCTATACGGAATACCGACTTCTGCCAGGTGACAACCGCGGCGGTCGAGCTCTGCCAGAATTTGACCTGTAAATGAGATGTCAGGATCACCGGCGGTCACAAAGGGCATCAGGGCTTTTTCACCGGATGCGCGGAGGCGTGCAAACAAGTCATCAATCAGCGACATGGGGTACCTGACTCAGGGGTAGTGGTGCCAAACAGGTAGATAAACAGGATAGACAATAGTGGTGCGATCAGTAACTGGATGCCGACCAGGATCGAGAACCGTGTAATTCCGTGGTAGAGCAGATCGATTACGGCAGCGCATGAAAATAGAATCAGCAAACACCGAAAACAGCGACGTAGTGCGCGGATATTGGCAGGGTGTTTGTAGTTCGCGCCTTCGGTGGATGCTCGGTTGCTGGCCGTTGTCGACGGACCGCTGTTGTGCTCTGGCCTGTCGCAATTCCAACACATATCGAATGTTGCGGGTACCGATTCAGCACACGACGGACAACGCCAGTCCATGTTCTTCTCCCGCGATATACCAGCCTGTCTGTCAGCCAATTGGGACCATTGTGGACGACACGGCGGTGCATTGCAGTTGGGGAATCGATCAAGTTTCGTGAGAGGCTGCATCGAGGTCGAGTTGGACGTCACGCAGGCGAGCAATCTCACTCGCATCCTTGTCGCCCCTTCCTGATAGACAAACGACGACGATCTCGTCGTTTGAACCGGCGGTGGCGATTTTCATCGCCTGTGATACGGCATGTGAACTCTCCAAGGCTGGCAGGATTCCTTCACAGGCCGCCACGGCATCGAAAGCAGCCAAGGCATCGCGATCTTCGCAGGTCGTGTACTCGACCCTGCCTGCAGTTTTCCAGTAACTGTGTTCCGGACCGACCCCTGGGTAATCGAGCCCTGCAGAGATCGAATGAACATCGCTCGTTTGCCCGTCGTCATCCTGCATGACGTAGCTGTAGCTGCCGTGCAAGACGCCTGGGTCTCCATAGGTCAACGGCGACGCGTGATTGCCACAGTCTGCGCCTAATCCACCTGCTTCGACACCTGTCAGTCGGACAGCTTCATCATTGATAAAAGGGTAGAACATGCCGGCAGCATTGCTGCCTCCGCCGACGCAGGCGACGACCCGATCCGGCAAACGTCCGAGTTGTGCAAGGCATTGTTGTCGCGCTTCGGTCCCGATGATCGACTGGAAGTCTCGGACCATCATCGGGAAGGGGTGTGGGCCGACCACTGAGCCGATAATGTAATGTGTGGATTCGACGCTGGACATCCAGTCCCGCATGGCCTCATTAATGGCGTCGCGTAGCGTCCGTGATCCACTGGAAACTGGCCGAACTTCTGCTCCCAGGAGTTTCATGCTGAACACATTGGGGGCCTGACGACGCACGTCTTCTTCGCCCATATACACAATGCACGGCAGACCGAATCGTGCACAGGCAGTTGCGGTAGCGACACCGTGTTGCCCCGCACCTGTTTCGGCAATGACCCGCGACTTTCCCATGCGGATTGTGAGCAATGCTTGCCCGAGCGTGTTATTGATTTTGTGAGCGCCTGTGTGGTTCAGGTCTTCGCGTTTGAACCAGATCTGAGACCCTCCACAGCGCTCAGTGAGTCGTTGTGCGTAATAGAGAGGAGAGGGGCGCCCGACAAAACTACACAGAAGTTCAGCCAACTCTGCCTGAAATTCAGGGTCGTTGCGAGCCGCGTCATATTCGACGCTGAGCTCGTCCAACGCACGTGTCAGTGTTTCGGGTACGTAGCGGCCCCCAAAATCGCCGAATCGGCCCTGGTCTGTTGGTACGTTGGTAGCCAGCTTTGTAGTTGGGTTTCCGGATGTTGTCATAAGGGATTCCAGAGGAGCCACGCGGATAACCAGATTCTGAAACGTGGTGTCAGGGTGGTCAAGGGTGAGGGACGGAGTACCGCAAATTGGGTACCGCAAATTGGGTACCGCAGGGCAGGGGTAGTGGCGGGCCGGTAGTGAGTGTGCCTGGCCGGGGTGATTGGGGAAGGATCTCAGAGATAACTTTCGTGTGAGCAGGTGGCAATACGCGGGGCCAGTACCGACCTGATCGCGTGACCTGGTGTCTGGAGACAACGTCCTGGAGGCCACACAGATTGTCGGGAGAGAGCGTACTTGGCACCAGAAATCACCACGAATAATTGATGCGTACACTTGTCTGGTCGAGCGGTAATACCAGCGTCTGCAACGTGTTACGCAGGCCCGCTATCAACTCCCTGCGGTGCATCACAGCAGAATCATCGTGATGAACACACGCGGAATGGGCACGCGCTTCTTGACATCGTTAGTAGGCGAGGAAAGCGTCCGGAACTTGGCGTGACGCATTGGAAG
>CAZITS010000112.1:0-11021 GCA_964542185.1 uncultured Pirellulaceae bacterium | reverse complement strand
CGCCGAGACCACGCGCGGCTACCAGCGGTAGGGGATGGTTCGTTTGCTGCGGATTGCGGTCGCGGTTAGATTGGTGCATCCGCCGCGGCGCGGGCGGGAGAGTTGTTTCTCCAGCCCACTTCCCGGGGTGGTCCCCAGAAGTTCTGATCATCGGCACCTGAGCACGGGCCGAAAGATGTTGGAATTTTGCAGTGCGAAGAACGCAGGTTTCGTATGGAATGTTGCAGTTGGTCGATGGCTTTGTCTGGCGTGTGGCGACGCTGGCCGGTTTGGCTGATTAGTAGTAGTTTGGCGATTGTCTGCTGGTCCTGGGCTTCTGTGATGACGGCCGCCCGGCCCGCGGTGGATGAGCCGACTGCCAGTTATGTCGAACTATCACCTGTGGTTGTCAAGCAAGTCCAGCAAAGACACCCCTTTGTGGGAACGGCGACAGCGCATCGCATTAGCGTGGTTGGTAGCGCCGTCGATGGCCGTGTGGAAGCGGTATCATTCCGAGAAGGTGATCGAGTTGACTTTGCAGCGGCCGCCAATGCCAAATCCAGCCCTGTCGCGGCGCGAGTGCGGGCACCGGCTTTAGTGCAATTGCGTACCGGTACGGTGAAGCTGGAGCTGGAAGGCGAGAAAGCCGAATTGAAATATCGCCAGCAAGCCCAGTTGCAACTGCAGCAACAACTACCGGCGGAAATGAAGCAGGCGGAAGCGAAGCTGGCCGCAGCGGAAGCCAGAAGTCGCAATGCCGAGTCGCGTTATACCCGGACCGAGCGGTTGTATCGTGAGAGTCAGACTGCAACGAAGGAAGAGCTGGATGAAGCGGACTCGGATTTGCGCGTTGCCCGGCAAACTGAGATTGCAGCCAGTTCGGCACGTCAACAGATCGAGGCCACGCGGGAGTCGCGGCTTGCTCAGGCTGCCGCCACGGTGTCGGTACAGCGGGAGAAGGTGCGGCGTCTGCAAGACATCTTGCAGAAGTACACTATTCGCGCTCCGTTTGGGGGTTATGTGACCAAGTTGCATACAGAGGTCGGCGCCTGGATCAAGCAAGGTGATCCCATCGTTGAGCTGATTGAGCTCGATCCGATCGAAATTCATACCTTTGTGCCGGAGAAGTTCATCGACCGATTACAGCCGGGAGACCGCGCGGTCAGCCTCAAATTTGAAGCACTTCCCAAGCGGAGTTTCCAGGCCGTGATCACTCGGCTGGTACCACAAGCGGATCCGCGGTCGCGTACCTTTCCCGTCAAGTTGGAAGTGGAAAACAAGGGATTTCAAATCAAAGCTGGCATGCTGGCACGGGTCGAGCTGGCGGTAGGGCAGCAGGCAGGGCTCTGGGTTGACAAGGACGCGTTAGTGCTCAAATCAGGCGTCAGGTATGTGATTGTTGCCGATGCGACCAGGCGGGAACATCGTTTCAAAGCGCGGCAGGTGCGCATTTCCGTCGGATTGACTGACGGGAATCTGGTCGAGGTGATCGGTGATCTGAGCGACCGCGATCGAGTGGTGGTGAGTGGCAACGAACGCCTCGCTGGCGGAGAATTTCTGACCGACCAGGCGCCGCGTCGCAAAAAGGCAGATTGAGCTTCCGGGACGGCGCAGTGGTCAGGCCACAGGCGCGCCCTGTGATTGCTCCTGCCGCCGCTGGGCTTGCTGTTCAATGTGTGCTGGGATGTTCAGGCCGACGTGTTCGCTCCAGCCCTGCAGGATCGACTGAAAAACGGGCCCCGGTTGGCCGTCACCGATGGGGACTCCGTTGATCTGCGTTACGGGCATCATGCAGTAAGGTGTGCTGCAGACAAATGCTTCGTCTGCGTTGATGACGTTGTAGACCTGAAAGTCGCGTTCGGTAAAGGGGATCTGTAACTCGGCGGACAGGTCGATGATGGTCTGGCGGCTGATCCCCGGGAGAATATTGCGGAGCGGCGGCGAAACGATCTGTCCCTTTTCGACGATGAGGAAATTGGCTCCACTGGTTTCAGTGACGTTGCCATCGAGATCCAGCAGAAGTGGGATGGCTGTGGGGTCGACCTGGCGGGCTTCCTGTTCGGCCAGATAGTAGTGCATGCGACTCCGGTATTTCATCTTGGGGTCGTAGCATTGCGGTGGGACATGCCGAATGGCAGGCGTTACAACATGGTTGCCGTTTTGCATTCCCGCTGTCCACAGTTCACAGGGCAGTGAGAACGTGTGGGCGCAGACCGTGGGGGTGGCCTGGGCGGCAGCTCCGGAACTCCCTGCGTAGGTACGGTACTCACCCGCAGTGACAAAGACGATCAGTCCCAATTCGTCTGCCGGTTCCAGAAGGGATGCATTGTGCTTCACCAGTTCTTCGAGTTGCTGCTGAAACTTAGCCCGTTCGATTCCCAGGTCGAAGCGGACGTAGCGGAGAGATCGCTCCAGGCGGTCGAGATGCTCTTCCAGGCGAAACAGTTGTTGATGAAAGGTACGCACCATTTCAGTGACCGTTGCACCCAGGACGACGCCGGCGTCATAGACCTTGAGATGGGCCTGGGAATAGGGAATGAATTGATGATTCAGGTAGGCGAGCGGTTCGGTCATCGCACATCCTCGTGCAGGGGTGAAGGGGGTCTTATTGATAGACCGAGAGATGCGACGTGGCAACCTGGGACGCGGCACGGGTAACGTGAAGCCAAGTCGCTGCGCAGCGGCTATTGATACGCCATGGTCACTGCCCTGTCGCGACAGCGCTGGAGTGGTTAACTGGATTCAGCGACAGGCCCGTACATCGAGGGACGCCGATCTGCAAAGCGGTTGATTTCATGTTGTTGCGGTACACGGACCCGGTGTTTGTCCCGGGCGCGGGCCAAATCGATATCGGCGTAGAGAATGGTCTCTTCATCTGCGGGCGCCACCGCCAGGGGCTTTCCGTCAGGGTCACAAATTTTGCTTTGGCCTATGAAAGGAAAGCCGCGTTCCTGGCCCACGCGGTTGACGGCGATGTAGTAGACGCCGTTTTCCATGGCACGCGCGTGAACGACGTGTTGGATCATACATTCGGATCCTGGGGGAAAGTTCGTAGGCAGAACGATCAAATCTGCACCAGCCAGGGCCATGACGCGAGCGGATTCGGGAAATGCGCTGTCGTAACAGATGTTCATGCCGATCCGTAGATCACCTGTGGCGTGAACGGCAAAGGGACGGTCGCCAGGCGTGGTAAAGCGATCGATGCCCAGGTACGGAAGGTGGATTTTTCGATAACTGGCGACGAGTCCTGCGGGGCCGATCAGCGCACAGGCATTGAACAGGCCTGTGTCGTGTGACTCCAGTAATCCATAGACAGTGAAAATGCCAAGACGACGGCAAGTCTCAGCCAGCCGCTGTGTGCTCGGACCGGGAATCGACTCACCGTAGGGAGTGGCCTCCTGGAGACTGTCGAAGCAGTAGCCACTGAGAGCGCATTCAGGAAATACGGTGAGCGTGGCACCCTCTTTGGCAGTGGTTTCCAGGGCCCTTTCCATTCGTTTCAGGTTGGCATCGTTGTCGCCCAGTTGGACGTCCATCTGCACACCTGCGATCTTGATGATGTCTGCCATTCGCATTGCTCCGTGGGAGGCCTCGTGCCGGTGCCGGGCGCATGATTGGCCGGCCAGTCGATTGTACTGGGCAGTGGGTCATGTGCCAGCGGCGTGCTGCCCTGCAGGGATTCGGGACCAAGGATACCTGGCAGCTTGCCGGTGCGGGGGCGGGCCGGCTATATTGTCGGGGCGGCCCTGGGGGCCGCGGACTGATGCCCGGTGCTGTGGCTCGCGGTCGCGACCGACTTGCCGTGTCATGATGCCGATGACTTAAACAAGAACTGCTGGCCAGCAGCTTTTTCATTTTTTCAGACAGGAGTAAACCCCTCCGATGACTTTGCTGACAACCAAGAAACGTTCGAACTGGATCGCCCCACTGTTGTTGTTGCTTACCGGGGCCGGTGCCTGGTCGTATTGGCAAGAGAAGAAAGTCGGAGAGGGAATGACGGCGGCGGCGGTCAAGTACCTGGCGACACTGGATGAGAAGCAGCGAAAAACATCGCAGTTGGACTATGCCGATACCAAGCAACGCGTCGGCTGGCACTTTATCCCCAAAGACCATCGTAAGGGACTGCAGATTCGTCACATGAATGAGAAGCAACGCGCGGCGGCGAAGGCCTTGGCGCAAAGTTGCTTGAGCCAGGTCGGGTATGAGAAAGCGCGCAAGATCATGCAGCTGGAGAGTCTGCTCGACGCGCTCGAGGAGAACAGTCGTTTCGCCCGTGATCCACTGCGATATTACTTCACCGTGTTTGGCGATCCCAAGCCCGACAGTCGCTGGGGCCTGAGTATTGAGGGACACCACTTGTCGTTGAATTTTGTGGTCGACAAGAATGAAGTGATTTCTTCGACGCCTAGCTTTTATGCGACCAATCCGGCAACTGTGATGGACGCATATCCTGGTGACCATGGTGTCAAGAAGGGTACCCGCGTTCTCGACAAAGAAGAGCGTCTGGCCTTTGAACTCGTCAACTCGCTCACTGCCGAGCAACGTAAGGTGGCGATCATCGCCGACAAGGCGCCACGTGAAATCCGTGGAGCGGGTTCCATGCAGCCTCCGCAAGACAAGGCGGTGGGACTCCGTATTGGAGACATGACCGAGGCGCAGCAGCAATTGGCCCAACAGCTCGGCGCAGCTTATCTGGAGAATATGCCGGAGTCCGTACGCCAGAAACGCGTTGCTGCGTTGGAGGGTGCAGGGCCCGAAGAAATTCGTTTCGCCTGGGCCGGCGCCACCAAGCCGGGTGTGGGACACTACTATCGTTTCCAGGGACCCACTCTGTTGGTCGAGTTTGTCAACACGCAGCCTGACGCGGCCGGCAATCCGGCCAACCACGTCCACGCGGTATGGCGTGATATGCGGGGTGATTTTGCCTTGCCCGTGAAACCGTGATGCCCAGTTAGACTGGGAGGCCAGGCAGTCGCTGCCTGGGCCTCCTGGAAAACATTGCCAAAGGACATCCCATGAACCGGCTGTCTGCGACCTGTCTGCTCCTGCTGCTGGTAGTGGAGGCGTCGTCAGGCCAGCGGCCCAGGGTGTCTCCCAAGCGGCTTGCAGTTGACGTGGTCAGTGTGCAACGCGGACCCCAGTTATACGGAGCAGTCCTCGCCGGGAATGCGACCGAGGGTCTGACGATGGCGGTTGAGCGGTCCTGGCTCGAAAAGACCTGGCCACGTTACTACCGGGACCTGGCTGCCGGTGAACGCGCTTTGGCTACGGCAGCCAGTGAAGGCTTGCGGGGCCGTGTTGAACAATGGCGTCGCAGTCGCAATGGCGATGCCAATCTGGTGCTTTTCCTGCAGCAGGAAACGGCGAGATTGCATGGTGCGAAGGAGGACGAAGTTGAAAAACCCGCCAGCCAATTTGTCCTGATCGAGTTGGCCGCGGACGAAGTGCGGAATCTCTACCGCCAGCCGCCTCCACAACGGCGTGTCGCAGAAGTCGCGTGGGCGCTGCGGATCACCAATGTGACAACGCGGACCGTCAATAGCCTTCGGCGTGAGATTGAGAAACGGGAGGTAGATCTTTCCAAGGCACCGGATTTGACGGATCGTTTTGGCAGTCTACCGCAGAGCGATACACAGTGGGCCGCCCGGGTTGCTCTGGTCGAATTTCGTTTGCGCAAGAAATTGACGTTCCAGGGGGAAGGGGAGTACGTGGCACGCACCGGGAGCGGTGCTGATAAAGTGGATTTGACCGATCTGGTCAATCAGATCGTCGGGCAACAGTTGGGCGCTCAGATCACGGACATTCTCGGCGGCGCTGCGGATAAACGCCCCAAAAAAGAGGCGTGGCGCACCAAGGTGATTCGTGAGGCGGAATACGAAGGTGTCCGGGGTTTTCTGGTTTCCCGTTTGCAACGCGAGTTCCGGCGCACCGAGAAAGGTTTTACGTTTCCTGATGAGGCGGTAGTGGAACTCTCCTTTTTTGCCAGAATGCCCGATCGCAGCTGGCGTGTGATCTGGCACCACCAGGAAAAACGCGCTGCCCACGCCGTAGACCCACGGCGCGTCGAAGAGGTGGCGGCGGCACCTCGTGTGCGCTCGGTGTTAGAGGTAGTGAAGAGGCTCGGCCTGGCAGGCAACAAGAAAGTAGTGGACCGCTTGATGGCGTTTGGCGCCGCCACTATGACGGCGCAGGAGGCGGCCAATCTGGCGTTTCAACGTTTTCTGTTGACCCACTCAAAACAACTGGACGGACCTCCCTTGGTGCTCGCGCAGCCGCCGCGGCGGAGGCGTTGAGCGGAGCACGTCTGTCCCTCTGCTGCTGGTGCGGGGGCCGTGTCCGCGGCAGGCACCGTGTGTTACTTGAGCGTCGCCAGGAAAGCCACAAGGTCGGCGACTTGTTGGGCGGTGAGATCGCGTAGCAGCAGCTCCGGCATCAACGATTTCCGTTGCCGAACCAGTAGTTCAATCTCCTCCGCAGGGATCTTGTGGATCCGGTTACGCGCATCTTTGATCCAGACTTCTTCGTCCGTCTTCTTCTCGAGAAGTCCCGTCAGGATCTGTCCCTCGGCAGTTTCCATCAGGTACGGTACGTACTTGGGATCCATCAGTTTCGAGGGTTCCAGAATCTGGTCCAGTAATTGAGCGGCGCCATACTTCTTGCCGATCGTGCTGAGGTCAGGACCCAGTGTCTCCCCTTGTTTGCCGATGCGGTGGCAGTTCTTGCAGGCGGCTGCCGGGTTGTTGAAAAAGACGGTGCGCCCTTGTTCTGCGTTGGCGGGTAAACGCAAGATGGCGCCTCGATCGACGACCGTTCCCAGTCGCTTCACACGCTGGTCTGGCGGCAGGAAACGCTCAAAGAGGTCTCGCACTTCTGTGGCGGGATGAGTGCGTGTTGCCGCCAGCACTTGTGTTCGCAGACGCGGGTCCGGATGGTCAGCGACCCACCGCAATAATGCCAGGGCACCACGCGTCGTCGTCGTGAGCGTCGTGATCGCGGCAGTGCGGTCGGTGTCGGAGTTGCTGGCCAGACGCGCGGCGAGGCGGGGTGTGATGGGATGAGGTGCTACGGTTTCCTGCGGCGTCAGGTTGGCGATCCAGTCGTGGATCATGCTGGCACCTGCCACGTCGACGTGCACCGAACCGAGACGTGGCATGCGACCTCCACCCAGCTTCGAGATGCGGTAGTAGAGAACCGAGCCGAGCGGATCGCCTGGGGAAATGATACGGGCCCCGGTGATTCCAAAGGTTCCCTGTGTAGGCCTTGTTCCCAAGGTGCCTGTGTTGGCGAGGGGGACCTGGTGGGACAAGGCGATGTTCGCCGCGCCACCCGCATTAAATTGGTGGCAGTGGGCACAGTTGACGTGCAGGTAGGAACGTGCTCGACGATCGAGAGTCTGTGCTTCGTCGGTCGGGTCGACCAGCGGCATCGCCGGGGCCTGGTCGCTCTGGGTGGCGAGGGCCAGTAAGCCCTGGTCGTGCAAATGTTGAAGTTGTGAAACAGGTGTTCCGGCGACTTGGACCAGGCGGCTCCATTGCGTTTCGTCGACGGCCAAGGGGGATGCCGATTGCACACCAAACACGGTCGTTCTGGCTTCTACCCAGGGATTGTGGCAGAGCAGGCAGGCCGAGCGGCTGTGTACCCGCCAGCGGGCGGGGGAGGGGCTGGCCGGGTCGACGGCAAGGGCGAGATCGAGGCCGCCAGCGGGCGCCAATTCGGCGTCCGTCCCGGCGTCATTCCAGACGTAGGTGTAGGGGCGCCAGCTGTTATCTTCGCGGTGGAGAATCTGAGTTTCCAGCTTTCGTGGTATGGCGTTGGACCGACGCTGGTGGATCGTTTTGACCAGTACCGAGCCATCCGGGAATTTCCACTTCCCAGGGCCGTCGGCGGTGATCTGGCCCTGGCCAGGAATGGCCAGCCAACGTTGCGCGGCGGTGTGGTCAGCCCAGGCAGACGCGTTGATCTGGTAAGGAATGACGCCGGCCGCGGGCGTCAGATCTGTTGTGGAAGCAAACAGGCCGGTTTGACTGAGCCGCCGTGGGAATTCGGCACTGCGATCCGGTTGCGGGTTTTCCTGAAGCTGAAAAATCTGTCCTCGGTAGTCGACCAGGTACAGTTCGCCAGCGGTATCTTCGCCAAAGGCAACCAGCTGAAGCGGGCTGCGGGCTACTTCCTGATGCCAACTCACTTCTTCTCCAGAGAGCCGAGCCCCCCAGAGGATACCCGTCTGAAAGTCGCCGTACACATAGGCGCCTGTCAGACCGCTCAGCCGTGTTCCGCGATAGACGAACCCGCCTGTGATGGAGGCAGCTTCGGAATGAGGGTGTTGCAAGGTGGGAGGCAGAATGGGAGTCGGGCCAGGCGTATCTTCGGGGTGGACGGGTTGCGGGCCTTCGGTAATGCTCCAGCCATAGTTTCCCCCTTTCTTGACGCGATAAATCATCTCCCACAGTTCCCAGCCGACGTCGCCGACCCAGAGATGTCCGTCGACGCGATCAAAACTCATTTTCCACGGATTACGGTAGCCGTAGGACCAGACTTCACCACGGGCACCCGCGACGGACACCAAGGGGTTGTCTTTGGGGATGGCGTAATTGAGGCCGGGATCCTGGTTGTCTACGTCGATGCGGAGGATCGATGACAACAGATTGCTGACGTCTTGGCCGGCCCGGTGGACGTCCGGCGGCGCAGGTCCGGATGCGTCGCCTGTGGAGATATAGAGATAGCCGTCCGGTCCGAATTTCACACAGCCACCGTTGTGGCCGCCGGAGACCCAGGTGAGGATCGTTTGGGCACTGGCCGGATCTATTTTCGGTGGGTGTGCGCCATCGGTGGCAAAACGTACCAGCCGGCTGCCTTTCTCAAGCGTGCCCTGATAGACGTAACAGAGGTAAACATAATGGTTGCGTTGGTAGTCCGGGTGGAATGTGATGCCGTAGGCGGAACCCAGTTTGGGTTCCCGCTTCTTCAGATCGATGACCAGCGCCGTTTGCTGGACGGATCGTTTGTTTTCGAAGGCCAGCAGTTTGCCGTCCTGTTGAAGCAGGAACAGGTGGTCTTCACCAGGAGCACTGGTGAGTGCAACCGGCCGATCGAACTTCAATCCCTCAAAAGCGAAAGCGACCCGAAACGGTGGCGGCGGCGTCGGAGATCCGACCAGACGTGATTGTGTCCAGGGGCTGGCGCGACGCGCAGCGGGCTGGTTTTCCGCGGCCAGCGTGGTGTGGCCGACCAGCAGGGTGGCCAGTAGCCATAGTGTAGCGGACGTAGAATGGGTCGAAGTGGAACGGATGGTAAGCATGAGCACGCCTGGCTGGGGTAGCGGGACGGGACGATCCGTGGTGCTCCGGTCTTATAACAGGTATCTCGGAGCTGACTGCAACCTTACCGCGCCGCCTGGCGCTTGGCTACTGTTGACAGGCGCAGGCCCTGCGCTGGACGAGCAGAACCTCATTGGAGGTCCCCGATCTTGATCTGCAACTTCGCAACCCTCATGATGAGCCGATTGGCGGGCGACATTTACTCCAGCAAACTGGAACAATTCATGAACAGGTTTTTTTCCCTGTGTGGCGTGATCGGAGCGGTGTGGTGTCTGGGAGGCTGCCAGGCAGAGCGTCCGGCGGATCCGCAAGTTGATGCAGCGGGCACCCAGTCCCAGACAGAGGCAGTTGCCTCGCCGACCGAGGTCGCCGTTTCTCCGCAGGTAACTGTAGAGCGTAAGATCATCACCAATTCGATCGGTCTGGAACTGATCGAGATTCCCGCCGGGACGTTTCAAATGGGTTCGTCTGAGACGGATTCCGATGCCCGCGGGGACGAGAAGCCACGCCATGGTGTACGGATTACCAAACCGTTTCACATGGGTGTGTATGAGGTAACGCAGGATCAATACGAGCAAGTCGTAGGTGTGCGAGAGAGTTTCTTTGCCCCCGATAGTGCGGGTGCGGATCGCGTGGAAGGAATGGACACCAGTCGGTTTCCTGCAGAGCAAGTGACCTGGGTCAAGGCCCGCAACTTTGTCGAAAAATTGTCGGCGTTGCCGGCGGAGCAGGAGGCGGGGCGTGGCTATCGTTTGCCGACGGAAGCCGAATGGGAATATGCCTGTCGTGCCGGGACCCAGACCGCTTTTTATTCCGGAGACTCACTTGCTTCGACGGAGGCGAATTTCAATGGAAATTACCCGTTTGGTGGCGCTGATAAGGGGCCGTTCTTGAGTCGTACCACGGAAGTGGGCTCGTTCCAGCCGAATGCGTTTGGGCTTTATGACATGCACGGCAATGTTTGGGAGTGGTGTCAGGATCGTTACGGGTTGCGGTACTACGCGGAGTCGGTCGAGGACGATCCGACAGGCCCGGAGCAAGGGTCACGGAGGATTATCCGCGGCGGTGACTGGTACAGCGACGGCCGCGATTGTCGCAGTGCTTTCCGCTACGCCGACCTTCCCGAAGGAACGTTTTACGCGATGGGAATTCGCGTGGTGATGGTTCCCGTTGGCGATCCTAGCCTGGCGAGTCAGTCGACGGATCGGCAGGAAGCCGCTGAAGTGAAGCCGATGCTGGCGTCGGGTACACCGACGATTAGCCAGGGGGAATCCTGGCCGCAGTGGCGGGGCCCCCGCGCCGACGGCACCTGGCAAGGGCCGCAGTTGGCAGAGGATTGGCCGACGCAGCCGCTGCAGCCTGCCTGGCGGCAGCCCCTGGGAGGTGGTTACGGTGGAGTTTCTGCGACCGCCGGTCGGGTGTATGTGATGGACCGCCTGGTCGAACCGCAGGAAGTGGAACGGGTTCTTTGTTTTGATGCGGCGAGCGGCCAACAAGTCTGGGAGCATCGCTACGAGGTCGAATACGGCCAGTTATCCTACGGCAATGGACCCCGCGCCACACCTACCGTTTCCGGTGATCGAGTCTACACACTCGGTGCGATGGGACATCTCTGCTGTCTCGACGCGGAATCCGGAAAACTGATCTGGACGGTGGACCTGGTGGCTCAATACGGCGCGCGGATTCCGGTATGGGGCCTTTCGGCATCGGTCGGCTTGTTCGGTG
>CAZITS010000111.1:8805-11022 GCA_964542185.1 uncultured Pirellulaceae bacterium | reverse complement strand
GGCCGTAGTCCGGTGTGAAACGGCGTCCCAGGGGTACCTCTTTCAGGACATCGAAATACTCGATGGACAGTGGCGGTTGCGGGCTCAGGTCTCAGGGACCCCTGGGACCAAGGCTCGCCTGGAAGTGTCGGGCAATGTCTCGTTGCAAACACCGACGGTAACTGTCACAGACCAGTGGCAAACACTGGAAATGATCGTCCCGCGTGTGGCTGGGCAATTGCGGGTGCACTTGCGTTTTCAGACATCCGCAGCAGCCAACGTGCGGTATCGACGGGCGCGGCTGGACGCCATTCAACTCAACGGCGGCGCGGTGAAGCTGAACGGCGGCGAGACATTGGGCGCGGTGGTGTTGGGCGAGAATCCGACGGCCGCGGAACGCTTTGCCGCGTTCGAACTGCAACGGTTTCTCTACCGAATGACCGGGAACTTCCCTGGCCTGGCTGGCCGAGATCATGTCTCGGCGGGGCGGCGCATGATGATCGGAACCGCTGCATCCAAGGGCGCGGTGCAATCGCTCGAGGGACTGGCGTCGGAGGCTTACGTACTGCATCGGGGAGCGGCCGCATCCAGCCTGATGGGCAACAGTGGGGTGGGAACTCTGTATGCCGTCTACGAATTTCTGAAGTTACAGGGATGTCGCTGGGTGATGCCCGGAGAGCTCGGTGAGGTCGTTCCCCGTCGTTCCGTCCTGGAACCGGTCGTCACCCGTGTCTTCAATCCAGATTATCACCTCGTTCGGTCTGTTTTCACCGGGTTTCAACAGTTCTTTCCACAGGGCGGCTGGATCTATATCAACTCTGATGAACTCTGCGACTGGGCTTTGCGGAACCGGTTCAATTCGGTCTGGACAGGGGGCAAAACCCTGGAGTGGGGAGCTGACCGTGGGCACGGATGGGTGCAGAATTCCGGGCACAGTTGGAACGCGGTCATCGCTCCCTACGGCAAGTACTTCGAGAAACACCCGGAGTGGTATCCCTTGGTTCGCGGCCAGCGGATGCCGCGCAGCGATGTCAGTATCCGCTTGCCCAACCAATTGTGTGTTTCCAACCAGTCCCTGCGTGACCACACCGTCAAACAGATCGTGCAGTTTTTCCGTGACAATCCACGGTCTCGGATGTTTCCGATGAACCCGATGGACGGACCAAACTACAACTGCGAATGCGAACCGTGCAGGGCTTTGGATCCCCCCGGTTTTGCCTGGAACCAGGACTTTTCGGACTATCCCCGGTTTCCCAATCTCAGGTTGCCACCGCTGTCAGACCGCTACCTGAATTATGTCAACCATGTCGCCGCACGGGTGGCACAGGTGTTCCCGGATCGACTGCTCGAATTCTATAACTATGCCAGTCGTGTCCCCCCCGCGCGCGAAAAAGTCCACCCACTCGTGTCGATCAAGTTTACCTATCTCAGCGGTCGTGAAGTCAACGTGCCACTGCGCGACCCGGACGACGCGCTCGCTGCCAAGGAACGGGGCTGGTTGAAATCCTGGGCAGAGTCCGGCACCCGTCATCTCACCTATTATCCCTACACGGATTGGGAACATCCTGATGCGGCAATTCACTGGTACTTCAATGTCAGCGATCTGGTGCGAACCCTCAAGCGGGATTACCAGGTCGTCGGGATGATGGGTGAGACCCACACGACGATCCAGGCCGACCCGATGTGGTGGGCCGTCTATGCACGGATGCTGTGGGACGTTGATACCGATTACCGGCAAGTGATTGCCGACTTGTGCCCTCTGTTTTATGGACCGGCGGGCAAGTTAATGACGACCTTCTATCTGCAGATGGATCAAGCGGTCCTGCACCGTGAAGGGCCGCGCGCGGGAAGCTACCATCCCAATCGTCGCCTCGAGTTCAGTCTCGACGAACTCCAGCGAGGACGTCAACTCTTGCAGCAGGCTGTCGAAAAGGTTGCCGGCAATGCGCAGCTCTTGAGACGAGTGGATCACGCTCGATTTGCACACGCAGCGCTGACCCTCGCCCGCACCCAGCAGGAAACCACTCTGGCAGACCGTACTGTAGCGCTCCGCCGGCAGGCATTTGCAGACGCCAACCGGCTGCGCAACCAGCATACCCTGATGGTCAGACAGGCCACCAGCAAACGTCTGGCAGTGCCCAGCAGCCCTTAGTCAAAAGAACCCTCGGCGGACCGTCTCTCGGGAAAATGCCCCCCCTCCGGGTGGCCACGCGAGGAGGGATACCAGCTGTCTTGAAA
>CAZITS010000111.1:0-8795 GCA_964542185.1 uncultured Pirellulaceae bacterium | reverse complement strand
GCTGAGGATGCTGCTGGGGTTGCTGGGCCGCTGCTGGGGGCGCTTCTAAGGCATTGCCGGGGCGCTGCTGGAAGCGGAGTAATGCAATCTATTGACATTACTGGAAAACCCGGTTTGATCGGATTGTGTGCAGGTATTTTCCATAAACGTGGTTCCCACAGGGATACTTGCTGCCTTGGCTTTGTTACAAACAGGGGGACCGCCAGGGAATACCGAACCGGCAGCCGGCAGCAACCGTCGCGATGCCCACTGCAGCCCATACAGTGACTATGAATTTCATGACACCTGGCACGTCAGGGGACTAGTCTGGAAAGAGTACGTTTGCCCTCGTCAACGAACCGCATCTGCCAGCAAAACATCAGTTTGAAGGCGTGCCAATCGGTTCTGTGACGCGGCGTCTGGTGCTTGTCGACCGTGGCAACTCGTGTGGCTCTCAAAGTGCCTTCTCGGAATCAACGGATGAAGGATCAGAACCAGCCAAAACGGCCGCGCGCTAGCCAGGACAGGGAGCACAGCCTGTCCTCCCCGGCGGACCCAGTACTGCCAGAGGATAGCTTCGAAGAAACGATGCTCCATCAATCCAGCAGCGAGTCACAACAGACCGCTGCGTCTCACTTGCAAGACACCGTAATGCAACAGCCGGGCCGACGCCCTCCGCCGGTCGGCTTGCCGGAACAGTTCGGGCGTTACCAGATCAAGCGGCAACTCGGGCAAGGAGGAATGGGAGCTGTTTATCTCGCGCACGATCAACAGCTGGACCGTGACGTGGCGTTGAAAATTCCGTTCTTTGATGAAAACGACGGCCCAGAAGTAATCCAGCGATTCTACCGCGAAGCACGCGCCATGGCGGCCTTGCAGCATGCCAATCTCTGCCCGGTATTCGATGTGGGTGAAATCAACGGAGTGCACTTCCTGGCTATGGCCTATATCGCCGGCCGTCCCCTTAATGACTATTTAAAAAAGGGTAAACCCCTTACGAGTCGGCAGGTTGCCGGGTTGATTCGCAAATTGGCGTTAGCCCTGCAAGAGGCACATGGCGCGGACATCATTCACCGCGACCTGAAACCTGCAAATATCATGATTGACAAACGGAAAGAACCGATTGTCATGGATTTCGGATTGGCCCGCCGGGATACCGACGCGGAGGCGGCACTCACGCATACCGGCACGATGATGGGTACCCCCTCGTATATGGCACCGGAACTCATCCGCGGCATCAAGGACCAGATTGGTGCACCGGCTGACATTTTTGCACTCGGTGTCATGCTCTACGAGATGTCCTGTGGCCGCAAACCATTTGAAGGATCGCTGGCCGCCGTGCTCTCCCAGATTCTCACCGAAGAGCCGACGCCACTGGAAGAAGTCCAACCAGACATTCCTCCTGAACTATCACGCATCTGTGCGAAAGCCATGTCGAAGGCCGTCGATATGCGGTACGCTTCGGCCGGTGAGTTGGCGATTGATTTGGATCGCTTTCTCAAAGGAAATCCAGCGGTGCCAGCCGTTGCTGCCACCAAAACCCCAGCAACAACGCCTGCCGGGCACACAGATGCCACCCTTGCACCGCAAGCGTCCAGCGAGCCTGCAGTAGCTCCCGAAAAAATCTCGGCGTTTCCAAGACGATTCGTCGCGCTGGGTGGTATCGCGTTGGCGCTGCTGGCTGCGCTCGCACTCTGGTACCGCGGTACAGACCCAGCGAACGACACAAACCCACGATCCGACGCCAGCGTGACACAGAATTCCCAGTGGACACCCAATGCAGCAACGAGTGGATCCGCAGGTCCAGCTAATCCCTTTGGAAATGATTCAACGACTGCGACACGCAAAGATTCAAACAGCCAACGTGGCTCCGTGCCAAACTACCAGTCCGGTGACGCGATCGGCTCGGCGCCCCCAAAGAGATCAGACAATAGCAGTTACCGTATCGCCAGCAACCAGGACTTCCGCTCATACAATGGCAGTGGGTCCGCACCACAAGCCGCTGCTGCAGAGCCATCTCCAACACCGCCAGCGACGAACAATTCAGGGAGCTGGAGCTGGATTGGTATTTCAGCGGCTCTCCTGGGAGCCCTGCTGGCCGGCGTGATTGGGTTACGCCGCGCTCGCCGCTTGCTACGACGTTTCCAGAAACCCGACGCCGACGAGTGATTATTGAGTTTCACCCAACAGGCTGCTGGAATCATCTGTCAAACCACCTCAGACAGCAGGCCGGAACCCATGGTTCCACAATGTTGTCTGGCAAGATCTGTGGTATGATCGCGGCCACAGATCAAGTCATTTCCCTGGGTAATCATGCGCTCAGATTGGGTGTCTGCCCCTGCGTTCTGTCGCCCTGCGGGCACCAATGGGAAATGCTCGGCGATCGCCAGTAACTGGGTGTGCAGAGGTTGTCAGCGGACGGACTGGTCCGACGTCAAAGCACACCCGTCATGGACAAGTCCACCACACGACGAAATAAAACAGGATTCCGATGCGACATCACTTCAATCTAACGACTCTGTTTGTTTTCGCCATCATGCTGTGCAGCCACACAGTCTTTGCCCGAGAACCCAGCCCAGCCGGAGTGGTGTTCGAAAAGAACATCGAATACTCCAATCCAGACGAACAGCACCTGCAATTGAATATGGCACGACCCCGGAATGGCAAAGGTCCGTTCCCTGTAATCGTCTGTATTCACGGTGGCGGTTTCCGGGCAGGTTCCCGCGAAGGATTCAATGGGCTCTGCCAGCAATTGGCAAAGCACGGCTATGTGGCAGTGACCGTCAGCTACCGCCTGGCTCCGAAATACCCTTTTCCCGCAGCCATCCATGACGTCAAAGCAGCGGTCCGCTGGGTCCGCGCCAACGCAGAGAAATACAACATCGACGCGGGGCGTGTCGGCACCACCGGGGGGTCGGCAGGCGGCCACCTCGCACAGTATCTGGGAGTCACACGAGGGATCAAACGATTTGAGGGCAGCGGTGGCAATCCCCAGTATTCCAGTCACGTCGACTGTGTCGTTAATTTCTATGGCCCCAGCGATTTCACCAAATCGTACGATGCCAGTGTCGATGCAGCAGAGGTCTTGCCACTCTTTCTGGGTGGCAATCTGGAACAAGAAAAACAAAGACACATTGTGGCTAGCCCTCTGTACTGGGTGACACCGGATGCATCTCCCACTTTGTGCATTCACGGTACGCAAGACCAATACGTCGCGCACGAACAATCGGTATGGCTGATCGATCGCCTGCAAGCAACGGGCGTCCCCGCTAGTTTGATGACGGTCAAAGGTGGCAACCACGGATTTCGAGGCGTCAGCAAACAGGTCAGAGCATCGATCGAAACGGCACGGATCGCGTTCTTTGACAAACATCTCAAGGACCGTCGCCAGGCCGACTGACACGAGCTGCTTTCCCGCGGCAAACGGACGCACACGCTACGACGGAACGGGACCTGCATTGGCACCACCCGCGCGAGTCAAGTCAAACCCGGAATGGGATCCGCTTCAAAAACCCGGTAGGGGCGATCGTCCACATCGCGCCAGTGCGCGTTTCGTGGGATCCCTAATGTTTCGTAAATCGTGGCCGCCAGATGCTGTGGTGTCACTGGCTGGTCGGTAGGGTACGCCCCGATGCGGTCAGTCTTACCGACCACGCGCCCACCACGAACACCGCCACCGGCAAGTAACACCGACTGAGCCGCCCCCCAATGGTCACGACCGGGCAGTTTATAGTGCTGCTCGAGCCGAAAAATCTTCGGTGTACGACCAAATTCACTGCACACCACAACAAGGGTCGTTTCCAACATCCCGCTCTCGTCCAAATCGTCCAGTAACGCCGACAAAGCGCGGTCAAAGGGAGGCAATAACTTGTTCTTGAGCAGGGGAAAATTATCTCCGTGCGTATCCCACGATACCCCGCGTCCCAGGTGCGCCTGGACCATTCGAACACCGTTCTCAATCAAACGTTTTGATAATAGCAGTGTCATTCCAAATAAATCACGGCCGTAACGATCGCGAACTCTCGGATCGGCAGTTTCCACGTCTAAAGCATTGCGAACTTTACGCGAGGTCAATAGCGAGATCGCGTTGGTACGATGACGGTTGAGGCTCTGGACGCCAGCAAATCGGTCAAGGTAACGACGTTCGGATTCAAACTCCAGCAGCAAGTCACGCCGACGGTCAAGCCGATCAATCGTCACACCACTGAGAAGTTGAGGGTGCGCCGACTGCCACATCGGAAACAACGCGTGATCCTGAGTTTCCATGTTCGAGAACATAAAGCAGTCCGGGCACGACCCATATTGGTTACATGGCGCAGCGGCTGACAACAGCCACGGATCGTGCCGTTCCCCCATCCGCCCGGCCGTTTGGCCACCACGAACTTGCTTGGCGACATTGATCAAGCGACGTGGCAACATAGCTGCCGCAGGAAGCGGGCTACCGCTGTGCACTTTCGAACCAGCGATGGCAGTCATCGAAGGAAAATCGGTAGCGA
Organism: uncultured Pirellulaceae bacterium; assembly: GCA_964542185.1. Taxonomy (GTDB): domain Bacteria; phylum Planctomycetota; class Planctomycetia; order Pirellulales; family Pirellulaceae; genus UBA9264. The sequence continues at coordinate 4,320 of CAZITS010000111.1, read as the reverse complement.
TGGGCTGCACGCGACTAAAGGGAGTAGGCAACTCGGTTTTGCCACACAACACATAATGATGCGCCTCGGTGTGGTCGTTCGTCGGATGACCCAAAGACCGAACCAGTGACCAGCGATCGCTGCGTGCTGCCAGTTGAGGAAGATACTCGCAAATCTGAATCTCTGGCGTCTTCGTCGTGATGGTCTGAAATTCACCACGTGTATCGCTCGGCGCATCCGGCTTTGGATCGAAACTGTCAATGTGCGACAACCCGCCAGGAAGATAAACCAACAAAACCGCGGGGGAGCGTGTCTGCGAACCCTGGCTTTGCGCCTGTGACGCAAACTCTGTGACATCTGCGAGCGATAAGCCCAACAAACCCAGGCTACCAACCTGCAGTGCCTGACGACGCGATGTGTTACGAGATGGCGTCACTTTGTGTCACATCATCTGCGCGTCGCAAATCACCCGCACTCAACCGGGCAGGGGAGATGCGCCGCTGGCACCAGGAGAACGCTGGCACAACACGGGAACATAAGGATCATAACAAACGTGTATCAACCATGATTATTACATCATCGGGAAGAGGCAGGCAGCAACAACACTAAAACAAACGCCAGGAGCAACGCCGCACAAGACATCGGCCGACGTTAACCGATGTGTTTATAGTAACTTGATTCTGCTGGAGCGTACGACGGTTACTCAAACTCCGGCAAAAATTCCCGTACCGCTTCGAACGCATCGTCGAGCTGACTGTCAGCCATGGAAATCTTGGGAGGGGCAACCCATTTTTGCATCAAGCCAAGTTTGCTGAGGATACCTTTACCCGCCGCCGGCAGGAACTCGTGCAGAGGAAAGAACGCAGCAAACAAGGCATTGGCCTGCCGTTGCGCCGCGAAACCAGCCTGGTAATCTTCCGACTTCCAGGCATCATAGATTCGCACAGGCAACTGGGGAGCAACATTACTCAATAATCCAGTTGTCGCACAAACCCCCGCATCCAGCAGATGCAGAAAACAAGTGTCGCCACCGACGATGACCCGAAAGTCCGCATCCGAACCAATTGCGGCGAGGTAAGCAAGCGTGTTGGCCGGACTGCCGGAGCTATCCTTGGTCCCCTCCACGCCCACATCCCGCAGTCGCGGCAGCGTGGCAGCAGCCACCGTGACCTTGGTCATCGACGGAATGTTATAGAGCAACACAGGGAGCGGAGACGCTTCTACGAGCTGTGCAAAATAACCTACTACCTCATCCTGGGTCATGGGAAAGTAGAATGGCGGATTAACCAGTAAGCCGTCGGCGCCCCAATCCGCAGCGGCCTTGGCTTGCGCGTGCGTGCGCCGGACATTCGGCTGTCCGCAACCGACAATAACCGGCACCTGACCGTCCACTTCTTCGACCACCGCCCGCACCGCGACTTCACGTTGGTCATCGTCGATCTGGGCAAACTCACCGGACGTACCCACGACCACGACGCCGCGGCAACCATTGTCAAGCAATCGACGTGTAATCCGGCGCAACGCCTCACGATCTACCAGGAAGTGATCATCCAACGCCGTCATTACTGCGGGAATATTTCCGCACAAACGTTCCTGAAAGGGGGTCATCGACAATTCCTCTGCAGTCTTGGTTTCGGTCGAGTATCGCGATTGCGTCGATTTCAGTAACTCGTACCTTAGATGTTACTGTCAGGTCGGCGGTTTCGCGACGGTACCGCGGGGGTAAAACGCCCACCGTCACCAGGGCGACACGGGATCGCAACCCACCTCCCACCAGGTCCGGTCCAGGGACAGCAGGCCACAGGTCTCTGGGTGCAAACCAACCCCACAACCCGCTGCCGGTGCGGATGATCATCCTCGGGACTCACGTGCGTCGCCGGTGACAGGACCACCTCTGGCAAACCTGGCTTGGACAAACGTGTCAAAGAACACGCGTCCCTCCCTCAACGCGACTCTGACCTGGCCTCGCAGGTATGTAAATTTCGCCAGATTTTACACACCCGGAATGGTCTTAACGGGCTCTATATTGAAAGGGCATTTGGATACGCACACCGAAAGGTCAATCGATGAAACGTTGGGGGAGGTGCATACTAGTGCTGGGTATGTTGGGGTGCGGGGCGCAAGAACACCCGTCACCCGCGGACGACTCTGCGACAACGACCGACAACCACACGCCGGAAAAAGTACTGGAAAAGGATCCTGCCGCAATGGTAGTGAGCTCTTCGACACCAACTAAATCTCCACCAAACAACTCGATAAATTCCTCCGCAGTCACTGCTCTGGAAAAACTGGGCGCCCAAGTCACACGCAACCCGCAAGGCCAGGTCGACCGCGTCGATTTCAAGATTGACAACAATATCTCCGACGCTGATCTGGCACATCTGACCAGTCTGCGCAATCTTCAGCAACTCGGCCTGGGTCTGACCGCGATCGGCGATGACGGTCTGGCACACGTCTCTGGAATAAATCGTCTGCAGGTGCTTGTGCTGACTTCAACTAGAATCACTGACCGTGGCCTGATGCATCTCGCCGGGCTGTCCAGGCTACAGGAACTCTATCTTTCCAACACACAAATTACCGATGCTGGACTGGCACATTTTGAGCAACTGAGCGAACTGCGAAAACTACTCATCGACGGTACCCGCGTCACCAAATCGGGCGTCGCGGAACTGCAAAAAGCACTACCGGATTGCATTATCGTCCACTAACAGACAACCTGGCGCCCAACTCTGCATTCCGATAGTCGAGCTCATTGAGGACGGTATTTCCCATCCGGGCACTTGCGGGGAAATCGATACTGCGGATTGGTCAGCATACGGAAGAGCAGGGGATCACCATTTTTCAGCTTTTCCGGCGTGTTCAGCTTCCATTCACGACGAATCTCTTGTTCACGCCCGGGATAATTCTGCGCATCCAGCAAGGACGTCAGGCCCCAGTAAAAGTACTCCGTGATCTGGCAACGATAATCACAACTCCGATCGTCATAAGAATACCAGGCCCCCGGTGGATACCTCCGTGGCACCCGGCGAAAGAAACCACCCCGCGCTTTGTCCATGGCTGTTGCAATCCGGGTCCCAGGTCGCTCCCCAAACACTTCCGGATACGCCAGGGAGTAGCCACCGGCAGTCACCAGATGCAGTACTTCTTCCAGAGTCGCGTCGAACTGACCACGCACCGAACCTGCGGGCAAAGTCTCCTCTGCAAATAAACCGATCGTCATCCTCTCATTCCAAACACGTGGGGGAATGTAATGGTGGAGGTCGATTTTCTCGAATTCCTGGTGCGTACGAAACATGAACACCAGACCTTTGGACTTCCGAAGCGCGGCGATCACGCGCGCGTTGTCGGGTTTACCGTCTGCGTCATTGTCCAAATACTGTGCCAGTACTCCTGCCGCGTGCAAAAGTTTTGCCGCAGGGACCTTACTGGTCGCGTAAACCGCCAGACCAAATACATCTACCTGTCTGTCAAAAACACGCTGAAATCCCTCGGGGCGATCACCTACAGGGCGGATCTGCAACGGTGTCGCTGCCAGCACACCAACCTCGCAACCGATACCAGCCAGCAGTGCGACAAAACAAGATGGGGCGCATCGATTCATAGGTTTCAGACAGAGTGGAGGGCACGGCGTCAAAGTAACAGGATTCACTGCTGAGGCCACTCGAACGAGAGGTCCGTCGCAGACAGTGTCCTGAACGCGAAACGCCAATATAGGCTCCCCGGCCATCGCTCGTCCACGCGCCACACTGCGCATCTTCGACACACTGGTCCGAGTCGTTCCGGTCACACCGTTGTCAGGCTCCAGGAGTCACCTGGGGTAGAACTATAACCGCTCAAAAGTAGTCGTCAGTGAAAAATACCAGCAGTGCGGCCACCGCTTTCTTGCCACCGAAACTACCACAGCAATTAGACGCGCTGCCCCACGAGGAACCCTGCTTGCGAATCGTGCCACTACTTTCAATACAGCCGATCGACGAACCTCCTCTCCGCACCGTTCCATCGTTCTCGACCTTACCGACTGAACTGCCTTGCTTGCGGATTGTACCGTCCTGGTCAATCGACCCGACAGAGCTGCCCTGCTTGCGAACGGTGCCGTTGGATTCAAATTTTCCCACGGAACGTCCGCGAATCCGAATCGTGCCATCGTCATCAATGCGCGCCCAGCTCGATCCAGATTTGCGTACGGTAATTTCCGCCTGTGCTGGTTCCATCTGTTCGTGGAGAGTCACCAGTACCAGCAACAGCGTCAGTATTCGTAACATCATGAATTCTCCTCCTGATCACAAGATTGCAGGTCTGCGGTCAACGGACGTACGAAACTGCAAACGGCATGCCATACTG